>NZ_JBALQK010000060.1:0-24039 GCF_036965845.1 Bacillus sp. JJ1127
ATTTGTTTTTTTATTACGAATTTCTTTAATATATTTGTTTTTTTATTACGAATTTCTTTAAAGTATTTATTTTTTTATTACAAATTTCTTTAAAAGGCTTATTGCAAACTTTTTTAAAAAACTCTAATATTAGATTATCTTTGTTTACCGAAAAGGTGATATTATGATAATTGGAAATATAGTAAAAGAAGTTCTTTCATATAAGAAAGGACAGATTCAGCAAAAGTTAAGTAGTCCACGGGCTTTTGTGAGCAGTCGTTTTCAAGAAACGTTGCAAAGTGCGCCGGTGAAAGAGACGGGAGCTGCAGTGCAGCCTATGAAAGTAGAAGAAGTCAGTAAGCCGGATGCGCCATCTGAAACAAAACAAGTAGAACAAGTTCAAGTGGCGCAAAAAGAGTTTGCAAGGCGTTTCCCAGAAACGAATAATGAGAGTGCAGACACGTGGGGATTAACGAAGAAGTATAATATTCAAAATATACGTTCTGAAAATGAAGGGAAGTATATGGATATTATTGATCGCGTAAGTCGTACATATGGAGTTCCGAAAGCATTAATTCAAAAAATGATTGAAGTAGAGTCTGACTTTAATCCAAAAACGGTGTCTTCTGCCGGGGCAATGGGATTAATGCAACTTATGCCAGAAAATGTGAAAGAACTTGGCGTGAAAAATCCATTTTCACCAGAGGAAAGTATTGAAGCCGGGGTGAAAGAGCTCAGTGGTTATTTGAAACAGAATAACGGAGATCTTGTCTTGGCACTTGCATCATATAATGCGGGACCTGGCAATGTGAGAAAGTATGGAGGTGTACCACCGTTTAAAGAAACGCAAGGATATATTAAAAAAATATTAAATATCGACGTTTCAAACTAAAATTTCATTATACATATAAGAAAAAATGAAATTTTGGTGAACACGACATGGGAGTTGGCTAGATTTGAAATTACAAGATGAGATTCCATTAACAATTTATTTTGAAATTGGAAAAACAAGAAAGAAAATTGAGGATCTGCTTCATATTACGAAAGGAACATTGTATCGTCTTGAAAATTCGACAAAAAATACGGTGCGTCTTATGTTGGAAAATGAAGAGATTGGAACCGGAATCATTTTGACGAAAAACGGAAAAATGTACGTCGAAATTGTTGAATTGAAAGGATAGGGAAGGGGATTTTCATGAGTGGCGATAAATTAAGCCAAGAGCAAATCGATGCGCTGCTGAAGGCGATGAATGATGGTTCAGAGATGCCCGCTTTCGCGCAAGAAGCAGACAAAAAGGAAAAATTACAAGAGTATGATTTTAATAGACCGGAAAAGTTCGGTGTAGAGCATTTACGTAGTTTGCAGGCAGTTGCAGCTAGTTTTGGAAAGGAAACGTCGCAGGCATTAGCAGCGCGCATGCGTATTCCAATTGAGTTAGAACCGTCAACGGTTGAGCAAGTTCCATTTACAAGTGAGTATGTGGAGAAGATGCCGAAAGATTATTATTTATATTGCGTCATTGATCTTGGGCTACCAGAGCTTGGAGAAATTGTTGTTGAGATGGACCTAGCATTTATTATCTATATTCATGAATGCTGGCTCGGGGGAGATAGTAAGCGAAGCTTTACACTGCGTAGACCACTGACAGCGTTTGAGTTTATAACACTGGATAATATTTTCTCTATTCTTTGTAATAATTTAGAACAAGCATTTGAAAGTGTTGTTGCGATTGAGCCGAAGCTTGTGACGACGGAGACAGATCCAAATGCACTAAAGATTACGACGGCGAGCGATATTATTTCGCTGTTAAACGTTAATATGAAAACAGAGTATTGGAATACGACAGTTCGTATTGGAATTCCGTTTTTATCTGTTGAAGATATTATGGACAAGTTAACATCTGAAAATATTGTCGAACATTCTTCTGATAAGCGAAAGAAATACACTTCTGAAGTAGAAGTGAAAGTTAATCAAGTGTATAAGCCTGTTCATGTAGCTGTTAGTGAGCAGAAAATGAAAATTGGTGAGCTTAAGCAAATTGAAGAAGGCGATATTATTCCGCTTCATACGAAAGTAACCGATCAGCTCCGTGGTTATGTAGACGGAAAACATAAGTTTAATTGTTTTATTGGAAAAGACAGAACGCGTAAGGCGCTCTTATTTAAAAATTTTATAGAATAGGAGGATCTATATGAAGCATGAAGTATCACCTGTATCGTTAATGAGTTTAGAAGAATATGCAGCGCAGCGAAAGGAAGCGGCAAAAGCACATATTGAAACGGTTTCGGATATTTCGCTTGAACTTGGCGTGAAGCTTGGAAAAACGTCGATTCAGCTTGGGGATGTTAAGAGTTTAAAAGTCGGTGATGTCCTTGAGGTTGAGAAAAATCTTGGGCATAAAGTGGATGTATATTTAAGTAATATGAAAGTTGGTATAGGCGAAGCGATTGTCATGGACGAGAAGTTCGGCATTATTATTTCTGAAATCGAGGCCGATAAGAAAAAGGCTGCGCTGATGATGGCACAGCAGCAAGTACTGGAAAAAGAGTAGAGGAGGAGTCATATGTCGTATATGACGACCTTATTTCAAGTCATCCTGCTGTTTGGCGTACTCGGCTATGGTGCGTATTATATGACGAAGAAGACGCGCAAACAGCAGTTTTTCAAGCAAGGTGAGAACGGTCATATTCAAGTGAAAGATGGCGTGTATTTAAACCATCAAACGAGCGCCTTTTTATTTGAAGTAGACGGAAAGCAAGTGTTCACTGTTGTGAGTAATAACGGTGTGCAATCTGTGCAATTAACAGGAAATCAGTTTCAACAAGCGCTAGAAGACGCGGTAAAGAGTGAAACGAAAAAAGTAGAGGATCCATCATGAAAATAAAGAAACATATATCGTTAGTTGCGGTTATTTTTGTATTTTCAATTATTTTTTCAATTATTTTTGTAAATCCAGCGTATGCGGCATCAAACGGTTTTATTAATTTCGAAAATGGGAAAGAGTTTACGAGTAATTCAAGTGTACAGTTATTTGCGCTTGTAACACTGTTATCGTTATCTTCTTCTATTGTTCTCTTATTCACGCATTTTACTTATTTTATGATTGTTCTTGGGATTACTCGTCAAGGACTTGGGGTAATGAACTTACCGCCGAACCAAGTGCTTGTCGGTCTAGCACTGTTCTTATCGTTATTTACGATGCAGCCAGTACTTGGACAATTAAAGGGTGATGTGTGGGATCCAATGACGAAAGAGAAAATAACGGTAAGCCAGGCAGCAGAGAAGACTGCGCCCATTATGAAAGAGTATATGGCAAAGCATACGTATAAGCATGATTTAAAAATGATGCTGAAAGTGCGCGGGGAAGAGGTACCGAAAAACACGAAAGACATTTCGTTATTTACACTTGTGCCATCCTTTACATTAACCCAAATTCAAAAAGGTTTGCTGACAGGGATGTTCATCTATTTATCGTTTGTATTTATCGATTTAATCATTAGTACCCTTTTAATGTACCTTGGGATGATGATGGTACCGCCTATGATTTTAAGTTTACCGTTTAAAATACTTGTTTTTGTATATTTAGGTGGATATACAAAAATCGTCGATATTATGTTTAAAACGGTCGCCTGAAGTCCTTTATCTGATGTTATGTGATAGGAGTCATACAAATGAATACATCACCAATTATAGATATTTTCCAATCCTTTTTTTATAAAGGGGCTATGATTTTAATGCCGGTTGCCGGCGTGAGTTTGGTTGTTGTAATTATCATCGCCGTGATTATGGCGATGATGCAAATTCAGGAACAAACGCTGACATTCTTACCAAAAATGGCAAGTATTGTGCTTGTTATTATTATTTTAGGTCCGTGGATGTTTCAAGAATTAACGACGCTCATTTTAGATTTGTTTGATAAAATTCCATCGCTACTGCGCTCGTACTAAAGATAGGTGAATGAAATGAATATGGAATTATGGGCGGCAACGTTTTTTGCGTTTTGCCGCGTCACTTCATTTTTATATTTTTTGCCGTTTTTTTCAGGACGATCGATACCAGCGATGGCCAAGGTGACATTTGGATTAGGGCTTTCCATTACAATTGCTGACAAAGTGGATGTGTCTCACATTAAAACGGTGTGGGATGTAGTAGCTTTCGCTGGAACGCAAATTGTGATTGGATTAGCACTTTCAAAAATCGTGGAAATGCTGTGGAACATTCCGAAAATGGCAGGCCATATTTTAGACTTTGATATCGGTTTGTCACAGGCCAGTTTATTTGATGTAAACGCTGGTTCCCAATCGACTTTATTAGCAACGATTTTTGATATTTTTTTCCTTGTTATTTTTATTTCACTAGGCGGCATTGATTATTTTGTTGCCACGATTTTAAAGTCGTTTCAATATACAGAGGCGATTTCAAATTTATTGACAACAAACTTCTTAGATAGTTTATTAGCGACGTTATTATTTGCGATTACGTCAGCGGTCGAAATTGCACTTCCACTTATGGGGAGCTTATTCATCATTAACTTTGTCCTCATTTTGATCGCAAAAAATGCTCCGCAATTAAACGTGTTTATGAATGCTTACGTAATTAAAATTACATGCGGTATTTTGTTTATTGCGATGAGTGTGCCAATGCTTGGCTATGTGTTTAAAAATATGACGGATGTGTTACTTGAGGAATATACAAAACTATTTAACTTTTTCTTAACGAAATAGGGGGGCGCGTATGGCAAAGGATAATAAAACAGAAAAGGCCACCCCGCAGAAGCGTAGGAAATCACGTGAAGAAGGGAATATCGCCCGGAGTAAAGATTTAAATAATTTATTTTCGATTCTTGTACTAGCAGTGGTTGTTTATTTTTTCGGAGATTGGCTCGGATATGAAATTGCGAATTCTGTCGCGGCACTGTTCGATCAAATTGGAAAGAATACTGATGTGACGGAGTATTTTTATTTAATGGGGATGCTGCTTTTAAAAATATCAGCTCCTGTTTTAATACTCGTCTATATATTTCATCTGTTCAATTATATGATTCAAGTCGGTTTCTTATTTTCTTCTAAAGTAATTAAACCAAAGGCATCGCGCATTAATCCGAAAAACTATTTTACGAGGTTGTTTAGCCGTAAAAGTTTAGTAGATATTTTAAAGTCATTGTTTTATATGTGCTTAATCGGCTATGTTGCGTATGTTCTCTTTAAAAGGAATTTAGAGAAAATCGTCAGCATGATTGGATTTAACTGGACGGCATCGCTGACAGAAATTATAAGAGAAATTAAATTTATCTTTTTATCGATTTTAATTATTTTAATTGTACTTTCTATTATTGATTTCATTTATCAAAAATGGGAATACGAGCAAGATATCAAAATGAAAAAAGAAGAAGTAAAACAAGAGCATAAAGATAATGAAGGGGACCCGCAAGTAAAGGGGAAACGAAAAAACTTTATGCATGCCATTTTGCAAGGGACAATTGCAAAGAAAATGGATGGCGCCACGTTTATTGTTAATAACCCAACGCACATTTCGGTTGCGCTTCGTTACAATAAACACGTTGACGCTGCGCCGATTGTGGTGGCAAAAGGGGAAGATGAGCTTGCATTATATATGCGTACACTTGCCCGTGAACAAGAAATACCAATGGTGGAAAATCGTCCGCTTGCTCGGTCTTTATATTACCAAGTTGAGGAAGAGGAGACGATTCCAGAAGATTTATATGTAGCTGTCATTGAAGTTATGCGCTATTTAATTCAAACGAAACAAATTGAAGTATAAAAGCGCGTTTGGAGGAGATCTCTTTGTTTAAGATAGATTCTGCAAGAACCTATTTTTCTATCTTTTTAGCAGCGTCATTCGTTGTGGCGCTCTTAATTCCACTTCCGCCATTTATACTTGATATTATTATCGTCTTTTTATTAAGCATGTCAGTGCTTATTTATATGCGAGCAACAAGTATTAAAGAGTGGGACGAACTAAAGGCATTTCCGACTATGCTGTTATTAATCGGGATTTTCCGCGTATCGATTAACGTTTCGACAACGCGGGCGATTTTAACAAACGGGAATGCTGGTCATGTTATTGAAGAGTTTGGTCAGTTCGTAATTGGCGGGAATTTATTAATTGGTATCGTTATTTTTACTGTGCTAATTATTTTCCAGTTTATCGTAGCGAACGGTGCATCTCGTACTGCCGAGGTTGCGGCACGTTTTACACTTGATTCCTTACCAGGGAAACAAATGTCCATCGATGCTGATTTAAACCAGCGTATTATTACAGACAAAGATGCACAGGCCAAACGAAAGAAATTAAATATGGAAACAGAGTTTTACGGAGCGATGGATGGTGCCGGAAAGTTCATTAAAGGGGACGTTATTTTCGGGATTGTCATTTTATTCGTTAACATTATTTTCGGCTTAATTGTCGGGATGATGCAGCAAGGTATGACCTTTGCAGAGGCTGCCCTTCATTATACGCAGCTAACTGTCGGTGATGGAATCGTCAACCAAATTGGTTCGTTACTGCTGGCAATTTCGACAGGTATTATCGTAACGCGTGTATTTGATGGTTCACCTGATACAGTGACTGAAGGTATCTTTAAAGAGTTAATGGCGCATGAAGTCGTTGTTTATGCGCTTGGCGGTATATTTATCGCAATGGGTATCTTTACGCCACTGCCATTCTTACCATTTACACTTGTTGGCGGCACGATTATGTTCTTAGGGTTCCGCAATAAAAAACGGATACAAAGGGAGAAAGATGCTGAGTTGCAGAAAGAAATAGAAATGATTCAAAACGATGAAGATCAACTGCAACAAGTAGAAGATTCGTTTGGGGTATTTACAGATAAATATCCAATTATCGTGGAGCTAGGATTAGACTTAGCGGCGCTTGTGAAACAAAAGATTAACGGAGAAACGGCCCGCGACAAAGTGGTTCTTATGAGGAAATCCATTATTACTGATCTTGGTATTAACGTTCCAGGAATTAACTTTAAAGATAATACGAGCTTTAGGCCACGTGGGCGCTATATGATCCGGATTAAAGGTGCAAAAGCTGCAGAAGGTGTTTTAAAATCAGGTTATTTATTAGCGCTGAAAACGCCAAATGTGATGGCTGATTTAGATGCAGAACCAGCAAAAGATCCAATTTTCGGTGAAGACGGATACTGGATTTTAGAGCATATGGTTCAAGATGCGCAGATGAAAGGCTATCAAGTATTAGAGCCGCTTAGTATATTAATTACGCATTTAGATGTAATTATTCGCCGTAATCTTCATGAGCTTATCCAGCGTCAACATGTGAAAGATTTAATTCAATCGCTTGAAAATGATCACGGCGTTCTATTAGAAGAGATCAAGAAGAAAGAAATTGATCTATCACTTGTTCAAAATGTTGTGAAACAGCTTCTAAAAGAAGGAATTTCAATTCGGGACTTACCAACAATTATTGAAGGAATTATCGATGGGAAAGAAATTTATCAAAGTCATGTCGATGGTGTGACTGCATTTGTTCGTGAATGTATTTCCAAAGTCATTTGTGAGCATGCGAAAAATCCTGACGGGAAAATTTATGCGGCACTTTTCGCTGATTCTCTTGAACTGGATGCGGATGTTGTCAATAACTCGTACCAAGGTTATTTATTAAACTGGGATTTAGAATTAGAAACACGTGTTATAGAGCAAGTACAGCATATTTTCAAACAAGCGCGCTTAATGGGAAGAGATCCAGTTTTATTAACACGCAGAAAAGATTTCAGATTCGGAATTGTAAGGCTTCTTGATCGTTATCAAATAGAGGCAAAAGTGTTATGTATTAGCGAACTTGCACCAGAAATTGTTGTGGATCAAATTGCTTATATCGAATAGTAGGGAGGTGAGATTGTGGAAAGCACAGAAAAGAAGGAAGCGTTAAAACGAATTAAAGCTGCTTCGAAAAACGAATTGTATCGTAAATTGTTTGAGCAGTATGGTACGGATTATTACTATGTTGTCGATGAAAGTGTGAAGCGAAGCGTCCCGTTCTTTTGGAAAAAGAAATATGAAATGTTAGTTGCCTTTCCAGAAGATAAGAAAAGCGAAGAGAGTATGGAAGCACCAGAATTTCATGCACAATTGATGGGTATGATTAATGAACCGTCAGAAGAAATCGTCAGAGCGAATCATATTCAATCGGTGCTACATAACTTAGAACATACAACGAGTTCCATTTCTTATGTGGCCATTCAAACAGGAAATAGTGAGGAATTGGCACAGAAAAAACAGAAATTATTGAAGCTGTTTCAGCAAGGAATTACAGTTGTGAAACAGACGAAGAGAACAGCGCCTCCGAAAGAGAACAAGCTTGGTTCTGTGCAAGTAGTCGCTGAAAGCAAGAAAGAAGTTCCAGTACAACAAGAAGAACAACAATCTGTACCATTTATTATCCAAAAAGTCATTCGGATGCTAGAACAAAGTGATGTGGAACAGTATTTTATTCGTGCGTATGCGGAAAAACTGAAAGTGAAGTTTGAGAACGCGACGATGATTACGGAAGAAGAAGTAATCGAGTTCATATTAGAAGATATGAGAACGCATTTCCATACAGAGAATGTATTTGAAAAAGGTGTACAGACCATCGCATTAATCGGCCCAACTGGTGTTGGAAAAACGACAACACTTGCGAAAATAGCATGGCAGCTTCACGGTCAGAAGAAAACGGTTGGTTTTATTACAACGGATCATTCTCGCATCGGAACGGTGCAGCAGCTTCAAGATAACGTGAAGACAATTGGAGCGGAAGTCATTGCGGTGCAGGGTGAAGCAGCGATGACAAGAGCGCTCACTTACTTTAAAGAAGAAGCCCGTGTAGATTATATCTTAATTGATACAGCTGGAAAAAATTATCGTACATCAGAAACGGTTGAAGAGATGATCGAAACGATGAAACAAGTAGAGCCGGACTATATTTGTTTAACGTTATCAGCTTCTATGAAAAGTAAAGATATGATTGAAATCATTACGAACTTTAAAGATATTCATATCGATGGGATTGTATTTACAAAATTTGATGAAACAGCAAGCAGTGGTGAGTTATTGAAAATTCCAGCAGTCTCATCCGCCCCTATCGTCTTCATGACAGATGGGCAAGATGTGAAGCAACATATACATATCGCTACAGCGGAACATTTAGCAAAACAAATGTTACAAACATCATAAGAAGAGAGGTGAGGAATAAGGCGGTTGTCTTATTCAAATTAATATGAATGGTATTTATATAGGCTCTATGGGTATGATGAACTACATGCAGCACGTAAATGTACATGCGAATAACGTAGCAAATGCGCAAACAACGGGCTTTAAAGCAGAGAATATGACTTCGAAAGTGTTTGATACACAAAATACGTATCGCCTTGGTAATGGAGAGAAAACAGCAATTGGTACGGCTGATTATGCAGTTGTACCAGCTGCGACCCATGTAAATTTAGTGCCAGGCAATACGCAAATTACAAATAGCGATACAGACTTCTTTTTAGATGACGGAACAGCAGGTACTTCATCGTTTTTCGTTACTTCTAACAAGGGTGAAACGTTTTTAACGCGAGATGGTCATTTCACAGTAAATAGTGATCGTTACTTACAAACAACATCAGGTGCTTTCGTACTTGGAAGTAATAATGAACGTATTCGTATTCCAGAAGGCGCAAAACTTGCTGTAGGAGCGGACGGTACGCTATATGACGAGACTACAAAAAATAATATTGCACGTTTACAAACGAAAACAGTAGATGCTGAAGCGCATGCACGCCTTGTTCAGCGCGAGAACAAATGCTTTACGCTAGCAGATCGAAACATTGCTGATTTACCTAATGGAACAGCAACTGTTCGAAATTATATGCTAGAAAATTCAAATGTGGATATGGCGAAAGAAATGGCGGATATTATGACCAATCAAAAAATGGTCCAAGCATCGCAGCGCGTCATGACAACATTTGATAAAATTTATGAAAAAGAAGCGAATGAAATACTAAGATAAAGGATGTTCCCATATGGGAGTCCTTTTTCTTTTGGAATTCTATTGTACTCTTAGTAAAGAGATTATATATAAGTACAAATTGAAAAACCGACATAAAACTTTTCTTTTTAGGTGGGAGAGAGAATCCGGCCATGCATAGAAGCGGTCAGATCCTTTTCCTGCCCCATGCCAAGTGAAAACAAAGAGAGAAAATAAGTAGCGATCACCTTTTATTCTTCATAGCCGTGATTTATATGTTGGAAAGTCAAAATGGATATATATGTTGTAAACAGGGGAAAGTAAAAAGGAGTGTAATAAGAATGGATGAGCAATTGTATCCACGAGTTGGCGCCGGGGCCTTCATTGTAAACGAGCGAAAGGAATTGCTTCTCGTGCTAAGGAAAAAAGCACCAGAACAAGGTCATTGGAGCCTGCCTGGCGGAAAAGTAGAGTGGATGGAAACAGTAGAAGATACAGTCGTTAGGGAGATCCAAGAAGAAGTAGGGTTAGAAATTCAAATTACATCGTTATTATGTGTAACGAATCATATTTTGCGTGAAGAAAATGTGCACTGGGTATGTCCGACTTATATGGCAAAAGCAATAGGCGGAACAGCAGAAAACTTAGAAGAGCATGCAATTGATCGGATAGGCTGGTTTTCGGTAGAAAGTTTGCCAACGCCGCTAACGCTAACATTACAAAATGCACTAAAAGAATATTGGAGATCGAACTTTGGAATGGACCAGTTATGATTTTTCAATCATAATTTAAATTATAGATGTAATCAACAATAGGAGTTATTTCTTATTCACTAACGAGTGCTTTTCTTGAATAAGTAACAATAGTTTATTCATTTCCCTAAGTCTATTAAAATGCTGAAAATCCCTGCTTCTTGATCGATATCAGGGATTTTTCCTACGTTTAATGATTATAGTTTGTTTTGAAAACACTACACTACATTTAATTTTGCTTGTAGAAATAACGTAAGCATCTATCTGTTAAGTAAATAGATGATTGCTAAAAATATTTAAAAAGGCAGCTTTTCTTTCATGTCATGACTTTTTAGGAATAATAAAGTTGTTTAATTTTCGTATTACGAATAATGAAATATAGCCCCCTTAATATATGGACTTCAAATCTATAGTTTTGTTGTTTTCAGGATGAGGAGTAGGCAACTCTCTCAGCAATTCACCCTCCAAATCTGACAGCTGAAATTCGATACCAAAGGTCATTATCCCAGAGGATATTCACCCGTACTCGTATTGTCCCGTCGTCCTGTGGAACGACGTTAAGGATCTCCATGCTAGCACTTCCCTGGAATGGCTTCAATACATGTGTGCCGTCGATATCACCTAATTCGGTAATAGATGCAAACACCGCACTAAAGCGAGTAGTACCAGGCAATTTCAACCAGCGGTCGATCAATCCATGACCACGGTAAGGACCATAAAAGAATGCTGATCCTTGACGATATTCTTCAGGTTCAGAAAAATCAGGCATCACAGTTGACTCAACTGAAACCTGTTGTTGTTCATTGATTCTGTTTTGATAATACTGATTGTCATTATACATAGGCTACGTTCCTCCTTTTTTTGTGCATAATTTAAAATATGTTAAATATCGGCAAATTGTTTCGTATGGATTTGCTCATTTTTGGGTAAGTACATAAAAACTAGTGACAACCAAAAAAGAGGCTATTTTAGTATCTTTTTTAAATTTAGCATCAATTGCACTTTCTACCCCTTCATAATATCCCAGTTACAATCTTGCTTCGCAGACAATCATCCATTCCCATATCAGTTCTCTCCTAACTGTAATACAAATTCTTCTTAAACTAATCTACTCCGTTACTTTAAGTACATTTCTTCACGATATCATACCGATTAATTAAGGGAAATATCCAATTTTGTTTAGAAGCCTTATTCCATTAAATGGCCCTTTTATGGAATAACATGACTGACGCTATTAAACAACTTTATTGCCACTTGACATTTTTTATTAAAAATTCAGAATTTTATTGACTATCTTGTAATTTGTTTTTATATTAGTAGGTATAACAATAACTACTAAAGGGGTGGGAACATGACAGAAGCCTTATTTTTAGAAGATGCATATAAAAGAAGCTGTCAAACAGAGATAACGAAAGTGGATGGAGACAAGGTATTTGTGAAAGAAACGATCTTTTATCCAACAGGCGGTGGGCAGGAGTGTGATACCGGTGTTATGACACAAGGTGAGCATACGTTTGAGGTTATAAAAGTAAAGAAAGAACAAGGTGAAATGGTTCATTATGTGAAAGATGGGACGCAGTTTCAGCTTGGACCAGTTCAGTTAGAAATTGATTGGGAACGCCGCCATAACTTAATGCGTCATCATTCATTACTCCATCTTATTGGTGCAGTTGTATATGAAAAGTACGGATCTTTATGTACAGGAAATCAAATTTATCCTGACAAAGCCCGGATTGATTTTAACGAATTACAAGAGTTATCAAACGAGCAAGTGGATGAAATTGTAATGAAGGTAAATGAGCTTATTCAACAAAATAAAGAAATTTCTACTCGCCTTATAAGCCGCGCAGAAGCAGAAAATGCCACAGGAATGATTAAAACAGCTATCAATCTTCTCCCACCTACTATCCAAGAAATTCGCATTGTAACGATTCAAGATATTGATGAGCAAGCTTGCGGAGGAACACATGTCCAATATACAAATGAAATTGGTTCCCTTGTTATTGATAAAGTGAAAAGTAAAGGAAAACAAAATCGTCGTTTTGAAGTACGAGCGGTTTAAATAACGAAGCGAGGGATTACAATGGATGAAGTTATGAAAGAATTGCAGAAATTAGGGTTTTCTCAATATGAGTGTAAAGCATATATCGGCTTATTAAAGCATTATCCAGCAACGGGGTATGAGATTAGTAAGCAAACAGGTGTACCGCGTTCCATGATTTATGAAGTACTTGGTAAATTGATGGATAAGGGAGCAGTGCACTTAGTACCGTCAGAACCCGTTAAATATGTTCCCGTATCGGCAACAGAGTTAATGGAGCGAATGAGAAAGGATTTTGAAAAGTCATTTGATTTTCTTGATCAGAAGTTAAATAGTTTAGAGCAAGAACGCAAAGTAGATGTGATCTCTCATATTCGCACAGATGAACGTATTATAAAAGAAATTCGTAATATGATTGAGCGAGCTGAAGAAGAACTATGGATTTCTGTATGGGAACAGCAGGTAACTGAGCTAGAGTCATCGATTCAGAGAAAAGAGCAGGAAGGCGTACATATATTTTCGATCCTCTTTGGCGCACCTGATACAAAAATAGGGACGACATTTCACCATAATTATATGACGCCAGATGTCGTGAAAGAGCGAATGGGTGGTCATTTAACAGTGATTGCGCGTGATGGAAAAGAAGTACTCATTGCTAATTTCTCAGATCATGGCACCTCGTGGGCTGTGACAACGTACGATCCGGCGCTAGTCCTGGTCGCAACAGAATATGTTCGGCACGATATTATAGTCGAAGAAATTACAAAGGAGTTTGGTCCTGATAAGTTAGATAAACTATGGCGAGGCAATATAGATTTAGTTCATGTTGTAACCGGAAAACGAAGTATGAAAGAAATGAAGGAGGAAGGGTGATGAGTAGAGCCGAGGTACAAATGACATTGCATAGTGACGAAACATTCAGGCAAGGCATGAAAGACTGCTTGCCAACGGTACTAGGGTATTTAAGTATCGGTATTGCAGCTGGTGTTATCGCAAAAACAGCCGGTTTTTCAATTGTAGAAATCGCTTTTATGTCCACTTTGATTTATGCCGGTTCTGCGCAATTTATACTAGCAGGTATGTACGCAGCTGGAGCACCTGCTTCGGCAATCATTTTTACCGTATTTTTTGTGAATTTACGCCATCTATTAATGAGCGCTGCACTTGCTCCCTATTTCATGAAAGTTCCTTTTTTTAAAAATATGATTATCGGTTCGCAAATTACAGATGAAACTTTCGGTGTTGCTGTGCAGCACGCAGCCAAAAAGGGATATTTAGGCGAAAGCTGGATGCTTGGATTAAATGTAACAGCATATGTAAATTGGATTATAGCTACAATTATTGGTGGACTTTTTGGAGAATGGATACCAGATCCTCACACATATGGTATGGACTATGCGTTACCGGCTATGTTTATTGGCTTATTTGTTCTCCAGTTAATAAGTAGTAAACCGAAACTGGCGATCCATCTTAGCGTCGCAATTGCGGCGATTATAATTGCCTACGGAGCGCATTTTTTTATGCCAGCAAGCGTAGCGGTGATTATAGCAACACTTGTAGCAGCGACAATTGGGGTGGTGATTGAGAAATGGAAGTAAGATTAGATGTATTGCTACTTTTAATTGGGGCAGGTGTTGTCACATTCATACCACGCGTATTACCTCTCGCTGTGTTTAGTAAAATACAAATTCCAGATTGGGGATTAAAATGGTTAAGTTATATACCAATTGCAATACTTGCGGCCCTTCTTGCACAAGCGCTATTTATGCACGAAACGATGCAATGGGATTATGTCATTGCGGCAATTCCAGCATTCCTTGTGGCCATCTATACACGTAGTTTACTAGGAACAGTATTAACGGGAGTGATTGTGATTATTTTGTTACGATTGTTCTTATAACAAGGATTCACCATATATTATATCGAAAAGTGTAATATCACGAATATAATAGGGGTGGTGTTATGATTCTTTTAACGATAGGTGTTATTTTATTTACAGTGCTTATTTTCTTTCTTATCGGTTTGATCACTTTTACAATGCTTGTTAATAAGGCAACTCCCCAAATATATTACACACCTTGTGACTCTGTAACTATGCAGTCCCATAAAGGTAAAAATAGAAGGAAGAAAAGCTAATTGTAAGCTTTTCTTCCTTTTTTTATTTCTGATTTTTCTGTATAATTTAAGTTAGTTATCTAACTAACTTAAAAGAGGAGGTATTTCCATTGGCAAAACCTAATGTTGTGAATAAGCAACAACTGTTACAAGCAGCAAAAGAGTTGATTGCTGAACAAGGAATGGAGAAACTAACGCTAAAAGCAGTTGCAGAAAGGGCCCATGTTACACAAGGAACGGTTTACTATCACTTTAAAACGAAAGAACAGTTATTACTTGAAGTAACAGAATCATTTTGTAAGTCATCATGGGAGCAGATGGATAAGGAATTTCATATTGAAAAAGCTTTACAATCAGCAAAAAGTAGATGTACAAAAGATTCGATGTATCATCATTTGTTTTTTCAATTAGTGGCAAGCGGATTGAATAATGAATCAATAAGAGAGAAGATTGGTGACTTGCTAAACTATGAAAATAAAAAATTACAAAAAGTGTGGGAAGAATCACCCGTTGAAGGAATCTCACCTGAAACTTGGGCTATCATGTGTAATGCGTTAATAGATGGATTGGCACTGCAAGCATTATGTAATCCATTGTTTTCTACTGAAGAGGCATATGATGGATTACGAGTATTGGTGCAAAAGTTAGTATTCTTACAAGAGGGAGAGCAAAAGGATGAACAATAAATTGTGGGTTACTATTTTATTTTCTGTCGGTATTTGGTTTGCAGCCTCAACATTTTTCTTCTTATTTGGTTCAGTTGTGCTCGTAGAAATCACATCACATTCATTCCTTAAAGTCATTGTTTCGCTTGAAATCGGTACGGCAGTCGCATTGTATCTTGTCATGTGGCTGTATCAAAAAATAGATTCTTCCCGCTATGCAGTTATAAAACTAGGAATATTCGGCACTGGAATCGGTTTATTTTTAGATTCATTCATCTTGTATTACTCCTCAAGTATCTTTCCGCAGCTTTCATCACAGCAAATAATTTCTTTCACAATATGGATGGTTCTTGCGTATGCACTGTATCTGTTCATTCCGATTTGGATGGAACGTAGAAATTTTTGAATATATACAAATGAAAAAAGGAGCTACTTTGAAATAGCTCCTTTAAACACTTACATGTTAGAAATTATTTGCAATAGCACTCCAAAGAGTAAACTAATGAAAGAAAAAGCTCCGAAAGATATAGAAATGATCCGGTTATTTTTCCATTCCTTGAAACAAACCATAAACCCTAAAATACAAAGAAAATACCAAATTGGTAGGAAAATAAAGTCACTAATATAGTCAGGGAGTATGGTGTAAAAGCCAGTTAACACTAAAATCCAATGCCCAAGAAACAATGAAATAACGATAAAAGAATGTCGATAAGGACGATGCAGATACTTTCCTTTTTTTATGGTTATAAAAATGAAAGTAAGCGCTATGATGACAACTAGAATAAAGAAAGCAAGTAAGAGTAGGGTAAATGACATATAAAAACTCCTCTAATATATGTTTTTAGGAAGATTTTCTAGAAGAAATGAGTCTATTTTATTATACGCTTGTTTTGTAGACGATGCGTTATATTTTGTAGTATAAGAGTTTGAAAATCCATGTTCACCGGGAAGTTGCTCAATTTGTAGTAGTGGATTGTTCTGTTTTTGTAGTGCTGTGATAAGAGAAGGGACTGAGAAATTCGCCTCCATTTCTGGAAAAATGAAAAGAGCAGGACACGTAGGTTTAACCTGTAAATAATCTCGTATGCGGGAGCCATAGCAGCCAATAACAAAATGAACCTTTGGATTGTCACTGCATAGCCACGCGATTGTTGCGCCGATACTAAAACCGATGAGTCCTATGTATTCGTAGTCTTTTGACAGGTTTGTAACCATTTCTTCAACTTGTTCTTTCCCATAATGGAAGCCGACGTTTTGTATAAAATGAGAATAGGCTTTTTCTCCCTCATCATAATGAAAAGGAGGGTCTAGCTGTAAAAAATTCGGGCAGAAGACATCTATTTGTGGTGAAGAAAACCTTGCTATTACATCCTGCATATGATTATTTACGCCGTATATTTCGTGAACAACAATAAGAGCCATTTTGTTTTGCATCGATTATAAATCTTCCCTCTGAAAAGTATATTCTCTTTCTACAATACATATTTTCATATGAAATCTTTCATACCATTGCTCACGGCCTCTTTTTCTTGCTGCGGTATGTGCTATGTTGTCTCTCCAATGTTTGATTGCTTCTAGTGATTCCCAATAGGAAATAGTAATGCCTAATCCTGATGTATCTCTTACACTTTCCACGTCTATAAACCCTGGTTGTTTTCTAGCAAGCTTCTCCATTTCTTCGGCAACATCATTATAATCAGTGGTATCTTTTGAAAGTTTAGAAGTGAATATGACTGCGTAATAAGTGTCGTTGCTTTGTCTTTTCGTATCCATAATATATCCCCTCCAATGTATATATGAACTGTATTTTATCGTCAACTACCCACCACTTAACGACCTTGCGGTAAGCGTTAGTTGTTGTCTTTAGACTTTCAGTTTGATTATCGGAAACATAGATTTGTATTTTTGCAGTAATTGTAGACATTATTTTCACCGCCTTTCACTAACTAAATTACAACAAATTTTTAGTGAAAGTAAATAACCTAAACTGAGAAAGGAGGAGGCAAGGTGGAAATTTCAGATACTTGGTATGGTACAAAATCTTATGATTTTTAACGTACCATACCAAGTATCCTTGCCGATTTTAGATGAAATTTGTTGTTTCGACTATTGGCAGACAGTAATACCTCTGCCAAAAAGCAGCGGGGATTCAACTTGTATTTATGAAGTATTTCTTTTGTTAATATGGCACTGAAACTATTGCATATAAAAATAGTGAGGGAAAAGAAATTAGTAAGCAGTTATATAAAGTAATTGATAATATAAAAGTAGATCATTATTATATGGGAAGTTGGCTTATTGATAATGATTTTTCAGCAAATGCGGAGCAAGGATTAAAGAAGACGGAAATGATTACAGTTGTTTTCATTTTAGTCGTGCTTATTATTGTATTCCGCTCTATTGTTGCGGCTTTTATTCCACTTGTTACAGTGGGACTTAGCTATATTAGTAATCCATTATTGCTTTTTTAGTAGATCAATTGAATTTTCCTCTTTCGACATTTTCACAAATGTTTCTTGTAGGGTTCGCAGCGATTGGTTTCCCAAAATTTAATCTATATCAATCAGCAGTTGGGGTAGCAGTTGGCGTTACTGTATTACTACTTGCTCTTCTCACGTTTGTCCCATTCTTTATGGCAGTCCTTGGGCATAAGTTGTTTTGGCCTTCTAAGTCATCGGCAGAGCATAAAGAAAATCAATTTTGGGGTAAGGCTGGTGAATTTGTATTTAAGCGGTACATTCGCGGCTTTATATCCATCGGGTGTGTTAACAATGTTAGAGGTAACTACCGTAATATTATGTGGTTTACTGCTTTACGCCTTTGTCATGTTGACACTATTTGTGCCGGTGATGGTCAAAATATTTGGAGAGGCAAATTGGTGGCCTTTCATTTCATATGAAACGAAACAAAAATAAGAAAAAACCCACTTCAAATAAAACTGAAGTGGGATTTCTTATACTTCTTCTAGGCTATTGACTGGAACAGTTAATTCACGATCTGGATTTGTAGCATCGTATATTCGGGCGGTTTCATTGCTTTCATCAACATGTTGAATCATAACTGGCATGCCTTGAAAGCTGACATGAGTTTCTTCTGATGACTCGGAAATTTCTTTTGCACGTTGTACATTCATTCTTACATTCCTCCCATCTTTATTATTTTTGCTAAAAAGGAGGAGTAATATACCATTTTGGAGTGAATTTAAAGTTTTTGTATTATTTGTAATGTTTCTTTAATAAACGAAGTAAATGTTGAATTAGGAAATTCTTGTATAGCATGAAAGGCCTCTGTTGCCTCTTGAAGCGCCTTTTGTTTATTTTGGAGCTCCATATAGCAAAGTGCGCGGTAAGCTCCCGCTGTTATCGTCCATGCTTGATCCAATGGATGGAACATATAATCTGGAATGGTTGCTCGTTCTAATATTTCTAACGCCGCTTTATATTGCTTAAGACCATATAAAGCTTTTCCTTTTTCAAGATAATAAATGCCGTCATCTTTAAAGGTTGGCTCGTTTTGCATTTTTTCTTTAAACAACTCTAGGTGCTGCAAGGCTAATGTATACTCATGTGTGATTGTGTTATAGTAATAAGCTTTTAATATATCTACAATCGCGATGGATAAAGAATCTTCTGTAAAAATAGCAAATTGCTCAGATTTTTTTATATAGTGTAAGTATTTGCTTTCATCAGCTATGATTACTTTTTGGTAAGAGAGAATGCGATAAAATTCATCTGTTTTATAATACACTTGATTTTTTTTAGAGAAATCAAGTGCTTGTAAGATGATTTTTTCACACCCTTCATAATCACCGTATGCAAGTAAGACGATAGCTTCATTTAAGAAAAGTTGTATTTGCATGATAAGATCCATTTCTAATTGTTTCGTTTCATATTCTGTTCGAATAGATGCGATAAGCTGTAAGCACTCTTCATATTTTTTTTCAACAAATAATACGTAATAGAGCATTAATTTGGTTTGTGTACTTTCACGATATAAAGTATATTTTTTGAAAATCGGAATAGCTTTTTCAATATAGGAATGTATATTGTAATCTTTCATATTAAATGCAACGCTTATAAATTGTTTATATAAACGAGCTGTACTTAAAGTAGGTGGTAGTTCTTTTTGAACAATAGGTAGCAGTGTACGATACACTTCTTCAAATTGATTGTTTTTTATAGCTTGTTCCATTTTTGGAATAAGTTCTGTCACTTCTTCGTTGTCTTCCTCTAGTAAAAAGCTTGCTTCACATTCAAGCTTGCCAGCAAGATACTGTAATGTTTTCATGGAAGGTGTTGCTTTCCCATTTTCAATTTGACTTAGCATACTTTTCGTTAATTCTGAGCCAGCTAATTCTGTTTGAGTAAGACGCTTTTCTTTTCGCAGTGCTTTAATTTTTTCACCAAGAGTAGCCATATAGTTGCTCCTTTATTATAAAAAAGTTAAATACAATTAAACTTTTTGTTGTCAAAATTTAAAAAATGATTATATAATAAGTTTAACACAATTTAACTTTTAAGGGGAGAGTGACATAATGGGAGACGTAAATATAAGTCAAAATGATCCAAGGATGAAAATTGCAACGAGAAATATCATTTTGATGATGATTGGAAAAATGACTTCTTTATTAGGTGCAGGAATTTATACATTTGCAATGGGGTTATATGTTTTAAAAATAACGGGGTCAGGAGTTGGATTTGCGATTGCACTTATTTGTGGCTCCATTCCGAGATTAATATGTGGACCAATTGCCGGGGCAGTAGCTGATCGTGTGAACCGAAGATTGCTTGTTATTAGTATGGATTTGTTAAGTGGTCTGTTGATGATAACGATGTTTGTCATTTCTACTACATTTGGGCCTTCACTTTTATTCATTTATTTTTCTGAAGCACTATTATCTATTTTTGCAAGTTTTTATTCTGTTTCTTTTACGGCCTCTATTCCAGCTCTAGTTGATAAAGAAGGGATTCAAAAGGCAAATTCTTTAAATCAAACAGCAGCTTCTTTATCGACCATTTTAGCACCGATTATTGGCGGAATGGTGTTTGGTTTCTTTTCAATAAAATTCTTTTTTCTCTTAAATGGGATTACATTTTTCTTAGCTGTAATCATACAGTTATTTATTGTATTTGATCTGTACAAAGTAGAAACAGAGCAGAGTAAGTCAGATTTTTTAATGAGTATAAAAGAAGGTTTCTTATATGTGAAACAGCAACATGATATTTATGGGCTATTGAAGATGGCTTTTTGGATTAACTTTTTCTTAAGTGCACTTTCTGTTTCACTTCCATATATTATTATTCAAAGTTTACACTTATCTTCTAGGCAACTTGGCATCGTAGAAGGGATGTTATCAGTTGGTGTATTAGCAGCGTCAATTATTTTATCCATTCGTAAGGAAATGAATGATATGTTCCGCTCTATTCGCATTGGTTTGTTTGTATTTGCAGGGTTAATTTTATGTACTGCTTTTCCATTATTATTTACCCTTCCAAAGATAGTAAGTTTTATTTACTATATCATTTTCATGTTTCTTTGCGGGGCAACAATGATTTCAATAAATGTCCCTCTTCAAGTACATATGCAAAAAACAACAGATCCAGGGTATTTAGGACGCGTTTTTGGGCTTCTTGAAACCATTGCTACAGCAATTCAACCGCTTGGAATGATGCTGTACGGATTTTTATTAGATATGATTCCAACTAGTATTGTCATGTTAACATCAGGGGCTGGATTGCTTTTCGTTGTATTAGTAGGAACAAGACAATGGAGTATGAAGAAACAAGTAGATGTGTCAGCGTAATGAACAAGGTGATTATGTTATCCACGTGTATGAAGTTGTAACAAATGGAGAAGAAAGCCATACAGCTACATGGGGGTGGTATGCTGTAAATCTGAAGACGAAAAACATATATAGGGCGTTTTGAAGTAAGGTATAAAGTGAAACTTTAATCAGTGGGGGGTTCTTCATCCCCACTGATTATTAGTTGAACGAATCGGGCTTTTACGGGCAGTTGATCCCCCACCTAACTTCTTTGCTTTTGCTGAATTTTGAGGCGGGGGTCTTACTGCCCGCAAATAGCGGGATAAAAGGAAATTTGTAATCTCATCATCTATTTATCATCCAGTTTTCTTTGTTGTATTAAGATTACTGGATGATTTTTTCTTTTTGAAAGTATTTTTTAGGTGTGATACATTTAATAAAGTATGTATAGAAGCAAATTCGATTAAATGAGTAAGATGTGTAACAAAGAAAGAGGAGAAAAACATCATGAGAAAAATAAGTTTTGCTATGCTTTGTTTGTTTTTTGTAATGGCTGGATGTAGCAATAATTATGATATCCAAATGGAAACAGGCATGCAGGCATTAAAAGATGGAAAATACAGTGATGCCATTATGTGGTTCGAAAAAGCAGAAAAAGAAAAATCTACGGAAGAAGCGAAATCATATAAGGAAGTTGCCAAGCTGATGGATCACGGTGCATCAGCGTTAAAAGATGGTAAATATTTAGAAGTAAAAGACGATGCAAATCAAGTGTTGCAAAAGAAAAAAGATGCGTCCCTTGAGAAAGCTGTAAAGTCAAATGCAGAAGAGATGTTGCAGAAGGCAAAAGATATTGAAGAGAAAGAAAAAACGAGAGTAGAGAAGCAAAAGAAGGCTGATGAAGAGGGTATTGATAAAGTCATTAAAGCTGTAGATAGTGTTGATGAAGCAAGAGAAAAGCAGAAAAAGATCGGAGAATCATTAGATAAGGCTGAAACAGAAAAAGACAAAATAGAAGCGAAGAAAAATCAATAGAGTGATATTTTGAAAGTTATGTATGAGGCTGTCGTTTTTTTTCGACAGCCTTTTTTACTTAGGAATTATTTTTAAATTAATTTATTAATGAGATTAAAAAAAGGCCGTTTCTTTGAAAATTCTTTTAAGCTAGATCTCCTGTTACTAACATAGAACGCTTTTGAAGACTATCTGAACGCAGACTATACGCGACTATTTTCTTCTTGTATTGTTTGAATACATCAACGTGATCGTTGTAACTGTACACAGAAAATGTAACATCGTTTTTTCCCCTCTTCGTATTAATGACCAATGGGGTCCCACTGCTCTGTGGAGGAAAATAATATCGCTCTAGAAATATCGCTTGGTTAAAATGATCAATAATTTGAGTTTTATCCTCTTCTTGTAAGCGCTTTCCGTCAATAGTTACGGTAACAGCCGCTTCATTAAGTTTTGGATGTAATTCAAATTTGCTGATAAACGACTCTACAACAGAATTTGGAATGCTAGCTACTGCTATTTTTAAAGCACCTAAAATAACTAGCGTAACTATAAACCAAGTCGTCATATTTTACCATCTCCTTTGTGTTATAAATTAATATAACTCATATTACAATAGGGAAAATAGTTGAAATTTGTACATTTTGTGACATAAAAAGGAATAATCCACTTTTTTTGAACTTTTTTCAACAAATTGAGATGTGTCGAATTTCAAAGGGAATATTTGGTATGATGAAGTTGTTGAAAAAGTTTTCTACAAATCATAAGGGGGCTATGAAATGGGAAAATTAGATGGAAAAGTTGCTTTTGTTACTGGAGCTGCAATGGGTAATGGTGCTGGAATTGCCCATGTATTTGCGGAATTGGGAGCGAAAGTGTTACTTGTTGATATTTCTGAAAAAGTTCATGAAACAGCAAAAGAAATTGTGAGTAAGGGGCTTGAAGCAGCAAGTTATGAGGTAGATGTAACTGATTTTGCAGCTGTAAAAGAAATTGCAAAAGATGCATACGAAAAATATGGAAAAATCGATATATTAGTGAATAACGCAGGAGTGATTCGCCTTGCTAATTTTTTAGATATGTCAGATGAAATGCGTGATTTTCAATTTCAAGTAAATATTAATGGCGTATGGAATTTTTCTAAAGCAGTGCTGCCATATATGATTGAGAAAAATTACGGAAAAATCGTGAATATGTCCTCTGTAACAGGGACGTTAGTTGCAGATGAAGGAGAAACTGCTTATGCGACTACAAAGGCGGCTATTTGGGGATTTACAAAAGCACTAGCACGTGAAGTGGCCAAGCATCATATTACTGTAAATGCGATATGTCCAGGGTATATTATGACGCCAATGGCAGAGCAAATTGCTAATGAATCTGATCCAAATGAGCCAAACACTGTTATCGATGGAATCGCTTCAGGTGTTCCGTTAGGGCGATTAGGAAAAATTGAAGAAGTAGGACAATTGGCGGGTTTTCTTGCATCTGATGAATCAAGTTACATAACAGGTACACACATTGTAATTGATGGCGGAAGCACATTGCCGGAAACTGTTTCTGTTGGTGTAGAATAATATTTCACATAGAGGAGAAATCTTAACAGGTAGAAGATTTCTTCTCTATCTATATATACCTCAATTAAAAAATCGACATAAAACCCCTCTTTTTAAATGGAAGAGAGCATCTGGCCATGCATAGAAGCGGTCAGGACCTCTTTCTACCACATGCGAAGT
>NZ_JBALQK010000060.1:24139-24545 GCF_036965845.1 Bacillus sp. JJ1127
ATATACGCTCCTAAATTGGTTCTTATAGTCAGAAAAATTAATTTTGTTACAATAAGTCGAATTTCCGATATTTCACGAGAAAAAGGATTATAATAAAGTTATAACCTATTACAAGGAAGTGTAACTATGAGTACCGTAACTATCGTATATGGTATTATTCTTTCTACTATTATTTGCTTATTTGTTATTGGGGTCTCACTTTATATTCATAAATGGAAAGAAGGTATTGCAAAGTTAAATCATATTGAGGAAGAGTTTGGCGATTTAATGTTACATCATGGTAAGTAAAGAGGTTTCTTTTTTAATTAGATAATGTGAAGAATATCACAAAACATGCTAGCATTGTGGAGCATGTTTTTTTTGTTATGTAAAGAATAGTAGGAATGATATATATACCTCAATTAAA
>NZ_JBALQK010000061.1:0-30949 GCF_036965845.1 Bacillus sp. JJ1127
AAGAGTAAACGAGTATAGGATACTTTTTATGCTGCATAGCAGGGAGTTAGATGTCGAAAAATCAAAATGGACAAAGGGGGCCGTTATGAGCATTCAGAAACATCATGCACGTAATGCGAGACGAATATTATTTGTAGCTATTATTGTATGGGTTATTATTGCGATTGGATTTGTAGTGGAGTATTGGAAAGGAACACTTTTTAGTTTGGAAAAGGATAATCTAAAACTAATCAGTGTTGTGTTACCGGCATGTATGTTACTGATTTATAGTTTGATAGAAAGAAGCAGAGCGAAAGGGATAGAAAGGATAACTCAAGATAAAGGGATATCCCTATTGTTGGAGCAGCGGAGATTTGTTGTTCGCAAGGAAACAGGTATATTCAAGACGATTACATATTTTGGATTAGACGGAAATACAATAGGGATGCTCAAAGAAAGGTATGATTCCCAGATTCAAAAGATGTGGAAATGTATTCTGTCGTTCCTCTTCAATGGAATACATGAGCAACAGTTTTATTTATGTAATGAATTTGAAGAAGAGTTGCTAGTAGTCAAGAAGAAAAGAGGCGTAAGGAATTCATATTCATTTTATAACGTAACAGGAGAAAAAATTGGTGAATTGAATCAATTGTTAAGTTTAACGAAATGGAAATGGTGTTTTTTATCAGCAAACGGGGAGGAAATTGGAAAAATTACAGGAGATTTATCCGCGACATTGCAGGAGGGAAATTGGAGAGATGGAACTTATATTGATGTGAAAGAGGACGGGATCCCATTAGAAGCGGTTCAATATTTCTCTGCAAGTGGGGGATCACTTGTTACAGTATCTGTAGCGGAACAAGCGGAATTACACCCAAAGGTATATTATGCTGTAGCTGCAATTATAACTTTTAAAAATTAAAAAACATGTCAAATGCTATTTTGTGTTATCTGCATGATCTTGTATAAAGAGGAAGAGTAGAAGTGTACCAAACAGGTACACTTCTGTCTATTCTGTTACCAAAATAATGTAACAGAATAGGAGGTAAGGGTATTACAGTTTACAATGGGTGTGACTCTTATACTACAGAATAGGATTCGCTTATAAGGATACCAAAAAAATACAATTAAGGAAAGAGTGAGTTTAAAAGAGTTTTAAGTGTAGTTAACACTATGTCTATATTAGTTTGCTCAATGTTTCACAAATGTGTCACAACTATTTCGTCCACTTTTAAAAAAAAGTAGTATTCTAAATGTGTAAGCTGTTATATAAAAAATCTAAGTCCTGTACTAATCAAAAATGGAGGAGATTAGGATGACTGAAGTATTAGAAAATGTAAAAAATGCATGGGAAAACTTTAAAGGTGCAAAGTGGAAAGCAGAGATTGATGTCCGCGACTTCATTTTAAATAATGTAAACGTATACGAAGGTGAAGAATCCTTCTTAGCTGGAGCAACAGAAGCGACGAAACAACTTTGGGATCAAGTAATGGATTTAACGAAACAAGAACGTGACAATGGCGGAGTCCTTGACATGGATACGAAAATTGTTTCTTCTATTACATCACATGACCCAGGGTATTTAAATAAAGATATTGAAAAAGTAGTTGGTTTCCAAACTGACAAGCCATTTAAGCGTTCATTACAACCATACGGTGGTATTCGTATGGCAGAGCAAGCTTGTGAATCTTATGGATATGAAATGGACAAAGAACTAAGCCGTATTTTCAGAGACTGGCGTAAAACGCATAACCAAGGTGTATTCGATGCTTATACTCCTGAAATGAGAGCAGCTCGTAAATCAGGCGTTATTACAGGTCTTCCAGATGCATATGGCCGTGGTCGTATTATTGGTGACTATCGCCGCGTTGCATTATACGGTATCGATCGTTTAATTAAAGCGAAAAAAGAAGATTTGAATTTAACTGGCGGTGTAATGAGCGAAGATACAATGCGTTTACGCGAAGAATTATCTGAGCAAATTCGTGCCCTTCAAGAATTAAAACAAATGGCAGCTTCTCACGGTTTTGATATTTCTAAACCAGCAACAAATGCACAAGAAGCATTCCAATGGTTATATTTTGCTTATCTTGCAGCAATTAAAGAACAAAATGGTGCAGCAATGAGTCTTGGCCGTACGTCTACTTTCTTAGATATCTTTATCGAAAGAGATTTAGTAAACGGTACATTAACAGAAGAAGAAGCACAAGAAATTGTTGATCACTTCATTATGAAATTACGTCTTGTGAAATTTGCAAGAACACCTGATTATAATGAATTATTCTCTGGTGACCCAACTTGGGTAACAGAATCTATCGGTGGTATTGCACTTGATGGTCGTCCATTAGTAACGAAAAACTCATTCCGTTTCTTGCATACATTAGACAACTTAGGACCAGCTCCAGAACCAAACTTAACAGTTCTTTGGTCTAAACAATTACCACAGGGCTTTAAAAACTACTGTGCAAAAATGTCTATTAAAACATCTGCAATTCAATATGAAAATGATGACATTATGCGCCCAGAGTACGGTGATGATTACGGTATTGCTTGTTGTGTATCTGCAATGAGAATTGGTAAGCAAATGCAGTTCTTCGGAGCTCGTGCAAACTTAGCTAAGACACTATTATATGCAATTAATGGTGGTAAAGATGAAAAATCAAAAGAACAAATTGGACCTGAATATGCACCGATTACTTCTGAAGTGTTAGATTATGAAGAAGTAATGCGTAAATTTGATGTGACAATGGAATGGTTAGCAGGTTTATATTTAAACACATTAAATGTTATCCATTATATGCATGATAAATATAGCTATGAACGCATTGAAATGGCACTTCATGATACAGAGGTTCTTCGTACAATGGCAACAGGTATTGCTGGATTATCTGTAGTAGCTGACTCTTTAAGTGCAATTAAATATGCGAAAGTAAAACCAATCCGTGATGAAAATGGTATCGCAGTTGACTTTGAAATTGAAGGGGATTTCCCTAAATACGGTAACAATGATGATCGTGTAGATGAAATTGCAGTCAATCTTGTAAAAACATTTATGAATAAACTTCGTAAACATAAAACATACCGTAATTCTGTTCATACAATGTCAATCTTAACAATTACATCTAACGTTGTATACGGTAAGAAAACTGGTAATACTCCAGATGGTCGTCGTACTGGAGAACCATTTGCACCAGGTGCAAACCCAATGCATGGCCGTGATACAAAAGGGGCACTAGCATCATTATTATCTGTTGCGAAATTACCATATGAAGATGCACAAGATGGTATTTCTAATACATTCTCAATTATTCCAAAAGCACTTGGTAAAGAAGATGATGTACAAGTTCGCAACTTAGTATCTATGCTTGATGGATATGCAGTAAAAGAAGGACATCACTTAAATATTAACGTATTTAACCGTGAAACATTAATGGATGCAATGGAACATCCTGAAAAATATCCACAATTAACAATTCGTGTATCTGGTTACGCTGTTAACTTTATTAAATTAACTCGTGAGCAACAAATTGATGTAATTAACCGTACAATGCATGAAAGCATGTAAGTAAAAAGGTTTCCCCCTGTTGTTAATAAGAAGCAGGGGGAAGCTGTTTCAATAAAGGAGGAAGTAACATGGTAAAAGGAAGAATTCATTCTGTAGAGTCTTGTGGTACTGTTGATGGCCCAGGAATTCGTTATGTCATATTTACACAAGGGTGTTTATTACGTTGTCAATATTGTCATAATGCTGATACATGGGAGATTGGTAAAGGAAAAGAAATAACAGTTGAAGAAGTGATGCAGGATGTTACATGTTACCTTCCCTTTATTGAGGCTTCAGGAGGCGGCATTACAGTGAGTGGTGGAGAGCCGTTACTACAGTTAGACTTTTTAATCGAGTTATTTAAAAAGTGTAAAGAAGCGGGAATTCATACAACAATCGATTCTTCTGGAGGATGTTATTCTGAAGAGCCAGAATTTCAAAGGAAATTAGATATTTTAATGGACTACACAGATCTAGTTTTATTAGATTTAAAACATATTGACTCCAAAAAGCATCGTAAATTAACTGGTAAACCGAACGAACATATTTTACAATTCGCTCGTTATTTATCGGATAAAAAGAAACCTATATGGGTAAGACACGTATTAGTTCCTGGTGTTACCGACAATGAAGAGGATTTACAGCGACTATCTAGCTTTATTCAAAGTCTATCTAATGTAAAGAAAGTAGAAGTCTTACCATATCATAAACTTGGTGTATATAAGTGGGAAGCACTTGGACATAAATATCCACTTGAAGGAGTAGAGCCTCCGACAGAAAAAAATGTTCAAAATGCAAAGCGTATTTTACAAGCAGTCTAATCCAACTATTGGATTAGACTTTTTGTTTTACTCTAATAAAACCTAGAGTATATGCAAAGAAAAGAGTATACTAAAAGTAGAATATCCATATTTTTGTAAAGAAATAAGCGAATAAATTTGCATAATTGTAAAGGGAAATTTAAATAGTAAAAAGAATTAAGAAGTATTAGGATGAGTATTATGGAATATAGAATATTGGTAAGTTATTGCGAAAGCTCTTATAGGAAAGTATAATGTAAAGATATGAGCACAGATAGGATTAAGGGGTCAATCTTATATGCTTTGCATATCCACGACAGGTACATAGCTAACATGAAAGTGTTGGAATCCAAATATGTAATTTTTTTAAGGAAAATGTTTTTCCTATTGTCGTATATGCAATATGGAGAAGCGAAAAAGCTAGGAGTGGATTTGTTTGATAAAAAACCCCAAGGTTTTAATATTAACTGCACATTACGGGAACGGCCATGTGCAAGTAGCAAAAACATTAGAACAAACATTTCGTCAAAAAGGAATCGAAGATGTGATCGTGTGTGATCTATTTGGAGAGTCACATCCGGTCATAACGGATATTACAAAATATTTATATTTAAAAAGTTATACAATAGGTAAAGAGTTATATCGTTTGTTTTATTACGGTGTAGAAAAAATTTATGATAAGAAGATCGCATCGTGGTACGCAAACTTTGGAAGAAAACGTTTAAAAGCACTCTTGCATGCGGAAAAACCAGATATTGTTATTAATACATTTCCGATTATTGCCGTACCAGAATTGAAAAAACAAACGGGTTTTTCAATTCCTGTGTATAATGTGCTAACAGATTTCTGTTTGCATAAAATATGGATTCATCGTGAAGTAGATCGTTATTTTGTCGCAACAGATCATGTGAAAAAAGTAATGGTTGAAATCGGTGTGCCTTCAGAACAAATTGTAGAAACAGGGATTCCAATTCGTAGCAATTTCGAGTTAACTATGAATCCGGAAATCATATATAATAAATATCAGTTATCTCGAGAGAAAAAGATTTTACTTATTGTAGCGGGAGCCCACGGTGTATTAGGAAATGTAAAGGAATTATGCCAATCATTTATGTCAGTTCCTAACCTGCAAGTAGCTGTTGTCTGCGGAAAAAATGATACTTTAAAACAGGAATTGTTAGGACTACAGGAGCAGAATCCTGAGGCGCTAAAAGTATTTGGTTATGTAGAAAATATTGATGAGTTATTCCGTGTTACTTCTTGTATGATTACCAAGCCGGGAGGCATCACATTAAGTGAAGCGGCAGCTTTACAAGTACCTGTCATTTTATACAAACCTGTACCAGGACAAGAAAATGAAAATGCACTGTATTTTGAAAAAAAAGGAGCGGCGATTGTAATTCGTGAAGATGCTGAAATTTTTGTGAAAACGGAAGCTCTATTACAGGATGACATGAAACTTTTACAAATGAAAGAAGCAATGAAAAGTATTTATCGTCCAGAACCAGCCTGTCACATTGTGGATATCATTTTAGAAGAAAATCATGTACAACCTAGTCATATGCCAATTAAATCAACAGTTCTTGCCCAATCTTTTACGTAAGATGAAACCCTCTTTTCTGCTTTGAAGGAGGGTTTTTTGTTATTTTATTAAAGTTTCACTTTATATTGATAATAAATTTTCTATCTTTTCAGTAGGAGAGAGTAGGTGATAATAGTTGAAAATCCCGCATTTTATCCACAAGAGAATCCGCTTTCAATAGAGGGTAAAATCAGAATATTAACAATGATATCCACACAATCCACAATTTTTAGAAAAAATATCCACAAACAAAAAACTCTATATGTGATTAAATACAGGATTATCCTCAATAATGGTTGAATTTATACACAATTCTATTAATTTTGTGGATAAAGTTTTCCACAGAAAAAGATCCCTCCTTGAGAAGGGATCTTTTCATATCATTATACGCCTTTTGGACGATAACCAGCTGCACGGTCTGCTTTTTTAAATTCTCTTTGATAGAGAACTTCTTGTGTACCAGATAATGTATTTCTCAATTTTTCACGTTTCTTTTTATCCATTACCATTCACCTCGTATCATAAAGTCACTATCTATCGTTTCCAATGGTAGGAGGTGATATACATAATAAACTAGTATTACTGCTTGTAAAAGTCCGATTGGTGAGGACTGATTAAAGTTTCATTTTAAGCTTCTTTTAAATGATGTGTATCTTGGAATGTATTGTCGCGCATTGTAGCAAGTGTATATTGGTCTTTCGAAATTTCATATAAATTATATACTTCTTCGTGTGCATTAATTTGATCGTAAACAGCCTTTCTTGTTTCGTTGGCTAGGTTTACATATTGAAGCTTTTCGGCTGCTTTAATAGAACGAATATTAACTTTACGAATGCGCATAAAGATTGTTTCAATATCTAATTCATAGAAAAGTTCGCTGAAAAAAGCATCTTTTGCTAATTTATTATATCCTTGACCATGATAAGGTTTACCAAGCCATGTACCAAGAAATCCAGCTTTTTCTTGCACATCAAATAAAGTAATCGTACCGATAGGGTTTCCCCATTCATCTAAAATTGTACGTGAAATCAATTCACCGCGTTCTTCAGCTTCGATTGTTTGCTTTGTTAAAAATAAAAATTCTTCATATGAATAAGCCTTTTGACGCACAAAAGGGAAGACAGCAGGATCCACCATTAAATCGTATAGAACGTGGCTGTCGTGTAAGTCGCGTTTTTTTAACATACTAACTCCTCCTCACACGAGGGTAGCATGACGAAAAAACACCCCACCCTCGAAATTTTTATATCAATCTTTAAAAAATTTCGGGGTGGGAATCGAACCCACTAGAACCAGTCTATAACGCTGGTGGCGCACCATTTGCCTTCCCCATTCATCAATTTGAAATGAATAATCACGACACAAATTGATTATGGTTTCATTCAGTTTATAATCGTATAATACTTTATCTAATCAAAAAAATAAACTAGTTTTTTATTTTTTTTTGTAAATTATTTTTCCGTTAATCATAGTGAATACAGGTTTGGCTAAATAATGGAATGGATGGTGAGTCCATAAAACAAGATCGGCGTCTTTTCCAATTTCAATACTCCCAATTCTATTTTCTAAACGTAAGTTGCGAGCAGGTAAAATAGTAATTCCTTCCAAGGCGATTTTCTCGTCTAATCCTTCTCGAACAGCGAGGGCTGCACAGACATTTAAATATTGAATTGGCGTATAGGGATGGTCTGTTGTGATGGAAACTTCTATTCCTTTTTTTGATAGGATATGGTAAGTGTCCCAAGACTTATTTTTCAGTTCGATTTTTGAGCGGCGTGTGAGGGTCGGACCAACAGAAATTTTTAAATTGTGCTTACTTAGTTCATTAACAATGAAGTGTCCTTCTGTACAATGTTCAATACGTAAATCAAGATTGAATTCTTGTGCAAAGCGAAGAGCGGAACTAATATCATCTGCACGATGCGCATGGATACGTACAGGAATTTCTCGGCGTAATGCTTTTAAAATGGGAAGCATTCGAAAGTCTGCATCGTTTCCATAGTGTTGTGCTTCATAGAAAGATTCGCGAAGTAAGCCCATAATACCCATGCGAGTAATGGATTCCTTTGTGCCATTACTATGAATGCGTTTTGGATTTTCTCCAAAGGCAATTTTCAAACCAGCGGGTTCTTGAATGATCATATGATCGATACAAGTTCCGGCTGTTTTTATCACGCATGTCGTACCGCCAATAATATTTTGACTTCCAGGCATAACGTGAACGGTTGTAATGCCACTTTGGACTGCATCTTGAAAAGCTATATCAAAGGGGTGTATGCCGTCTAAAGAGCGGATATGTGGTGTTAATACTTCAGATGTTTCATTGGCATCATTTCCAGCCCAACCGGTTCCTTCATCGTATAGACCAAGATGAGTATGAACATCGATAAATCCAGGTAACAGATGAAGAGCCCTCGCATCAATAATGGTCATATCTTGAGTTGACTCAATATGTGGTTTTACCTCAGTGATTTTGTCTCCTGCAACTAATACATCCCCTTGAAACTTTGGAGATGTAATAGGGTATACAATTGCTTGTTTGAGCAGTATTTTCATAGGTACCTCATTTCCATTGTCTTATATTGTTTTGGGGAGCAAAATAAAAACAATTTGAAAGATTGATCCCATATTAAAGGATGATAATATCCCCCTCGTTTCAAAGTTTAGATAAGGAATAAGTGCGTGAAATTCTGAATGGATAGGGCTGAAATCAGTAGGAATGAAGAACCGCTCCTGATGACTGTTGCAATTTATTTTAGAAGTATTACATTGTATGCGATAGTATATTTTGTAATGCATGGCTTAATGTCGGAAATGAGTGTTTATATCCATAATCGAGCGCTTTATGGGGTAATACATATTGGCCTTGTAAGATGAGTATACTCATCTCCCCGAGTAAAGTATGTAGTACAAATGCTGGAGTAGGAAGCCAATGCGGACGCCCGATGACATTTGAAAGTGTTTTTCCGAATTCTTTCATCGTTATAGGTTCTGGAGCTGTAATGTTAAGAGGACCTTCTATTTCTTTTGTTTGTATTGCGAAATCAATCATACGAATAGCGTCATGTAAATGAATCCAGGATAACCACTGTTTACCGGAACCGATTGTACCACCAATATATAATTGATAAGGAAGTAACATCTTAGGAAGAGCACCTCCTTCTGCGTCTAAAACAACTCCAAATCGTGCATAGATAGTTCGAATGCCGAGAGAAATAGCATGAGAGGCTTCTTTTTCCCATAAATGTACTGTATTTGCTAGAAAATCATCTCCATGTTCTGTATCTTGTTCAGTAAAAGTCTTTTCGATGGATGTGCCATAATACCCAATAGCGCTAGCGTTAATAAAAGTATGGGGTTTCGTTTGTAATGACTGTAATTGTCTAATGAGTCCTTTTGTCGTATGAAGACGACTTTTTAGGATGTTCTCTTTTTGTTTTTGTGTCCAGCGTCCATTATTAATAGATTCTCCTGCTAAATTGATAACAACGTCAACAGAGGAGAGAGGAAACGTATGTGAATTAGCAGTCCATTGCAAGTATTGAATGTTGGAATCAGGAGAATTTTCTATCGTTTGCCGGGTAAGAATGTAAATTGTATGTCCTTTTAAGTTTAAAAATTGAGCTAGTTGTTTACCAATAAAACCAGTACCTCCAGAAATCGCGATTTTCAAAAAAATTTCCCCCTCATTATATCTATTCATGGAAAGCAAATTTGCTCCGTAACTATGTTAAAATAGTAGCGGGGTGAAGAATATGGCTGTCATTACAAAAATAGAAGTACAAAAACGAACGAAAGAACGATTTAATATTTATATTGATAAGGGACAAGGTGAAGAATACGGGTTTAGTGTAAATCAGATTGTTTTAATTAAGCACGGATTGCAAAAAGGCTTAGAAATTGATGAAGTAGAGTTAGCTAATATTTTGTACAATGAAGAAGTGCAAAAAGCATATTTGCAAGCAATCTCCTATTTATCTTATCAAATGAGGACAAAACAGGAAGTTGAAGAGTATTTACGAAAAAAAGAAATTGGACAGGCCATCATCTCTGAAGTTGTTTCGAAATTATTACATGATCGCCATATTAATGATAAAGAGTATGCAATTTCATACGTGCGAACTCATAGTAACGTAAATCAAAAGGGACCAACTGTGATTAGGCGTGAACTTCTTGGTAAAGGTGTTCAAGATGTAATAATTACTCATAGTTTACAAGAGTATCCGAAAGAAAAGCAAATTGAAAATGCTTTTGCGCTTGTAGAGAAAAAGAAAAAGTCTTATCAAAAGCATTCTTTTTTACAAATGAAACAAAAATTAGAAGAAATGCTTGTGCGTAAAGGGTATTTTCGAGATGTAATTCAAATTTGTCTTGAAGAGTTGAAAGATGAAAAGGATGACTCGCAACAGCAGGAGGCATTGTTATATCATGGGAATAAATACCATGAAAAGTATAAAAAGCATGATGGATGGACATATGAAAATAAGATAAAGCAAGCGCTATATCGAAAAGGATTTTCTATTGATGAAATAGAGACGTTTTTACAAATGAAACGTGAAGAGGGATGAGGAAATATGATGAATATGCCAAAACGCTATAGTGAAATGACACCGCATGAGCTAAGAGAAGAAGTTGGTATTTTAAAAGAGCAGGCTGTGAAGGCGGAGCAGCTTGGTATTGTAAATGAATTTGATGTATTAATGAGAAAAATGGCAATGGCACGTGCTTATATGACAGATATTAATAAATTTCAAATTGGTGAAACATATGAACTGATTGAAGAACCAGGTGTATTATTTACAATTACGTATTTCAACGGGGTATTTGCTTGGGGACATAAACAAAATGATAGTGAGGAAATTGGAATTCCAATTTCACTGTTACAAGAAAAATAAAAACCAGAGAGTAAATATCTCTCTGGTTTTCATCTTTGGTAGGCGTTAAAGGAGATAGGAGATTTTAAAATTGGCGTTTTCGCATTTCGTTCGCCAGTATAATGAGAGACTGGGTTTGTTGCGTTTGTCCATTTACTTGTGCTTTCGCATGTTTTGGACGTGCCCACGTAGGGTTAAATAATTCAGAACGACTATCTAAATGATTACGGTAGCTCATCTTTATCACCTCGTGTAGGAAGTTATATTATTTTTGACTATTCTTCCTGCTGATTTGCAGCACGCATACGTTCCTGTGGGTGCGTGTTAATTGTGCCGTTAGGTCTCTTCGAAGCAAAACGAGACTTTGCTTTCGGTTGACCTTCGATTTTGCTGTTGTTTTTTGATTCAGACCAAAATTCGGCTTGTCTACCCAAGAAGAACGCCCCCTCATTATAAGTTGATACTTGTTAAGAAGTATCAATTATAGAATGTGCAAAATAGAAGAAAATATCCTTTAGAAATTAAAGGAAGAAATGAGGTTCATCACCGTAACATGGGGTTGATTTTTTGAAAAAGAATCATTTTTTATACACGGAACGGAGAGTGGCGACTCCCGCGGAAAGCGTCCACTCGGAGTGGAGTGTACATCTATCTATATGTCACCCCCGTCTTTTGGTGATGCACCAGAAATGAATAAAAGGAGAATATAACATGAATGATATTTATGAAACATTAACAAAAGAATTATTAGCAAAAAACAACTTTCTTTCTTATGCTCAGGCTCGCGCATGGGTTGAATTATTATGGGAGGATTTTCAAGTAACATATGCAAAATCTGGTCGTTATCAAGGAGAAGAAATGACTGAGCAGGTAGTAAGAAAGTGGATTCATAATCATGGTGAACGTCTTCATGAAATTCGTACAAATAATCCTAAATATAGCCATTTAATTAATCAAGAAGATCATTTAAAACATTAAGAAAAGCGACCAAAGGGGGTCGCTTTTCTTAATGTGGAAGCAATTCCAATTTTTTTCGAAGTTTTTCTTCACTGAAAATCCAGCCTGTATAAGAATTAATGATATTTAAATTTTGATCTAGTTGAACGATTGCGACGAATGGATAATAATCTTTACTACGGTAGCGTAAATCGATAAAGCGCACTTCATAATAGTTGTCGTAATCAAAAATATCCCAACGGTATACGGGTGAAAAAGATAAAAAAGCAGAAATGTTTTCATCTTTTTGTGCAGCCCGGATAATTTTATTATCTGGGAGTGGAATACGATCAAATTTATCATGTACCATAATATGGCCGCGGTGCCAACGAGCAACATAATAGTGTTTTTTTGTTACAATAGCCAAATGATAGTGATAAAAGCGATAGGAAGGAGAAATAATGATTTCCTCTACATCTTCAAATCGTTTGTACACTACACTTTTGACATTTTGTCTCATTACAAATCGACCGACATAGTAGACAAACATTAATATATATGCGGCTAAAGCAGTATATCCTTTATCGGAGCCAACAAGCATACAGGCGATAGCGAGTATATGGATAAAGAAAATGATAGCATCAAATGTATTAATTACGCCAAGTGCCACCCATTTTTTTGTAAAAGGCCGCAATGCTTGTGTACCATAAGCGTTAAAAATATCAACAAATACATGAAGAAAGACGGCAATAAATGACCAGAGTAGCAGGTGAAGATAAGGAGCTTCTGAAAAGAAGGCAAAGGAAATTCCACTTATAAGGAATGACCAAAGAATAACTGCAGGAATGGAATGGGTAATCCCGCGATGATTTCGTATATATTTTGCGTTATTTCGCAACTTCAAGACAGTATCTATATCAGGAATATTGGAGCCAGCAATCGTTGCAAGCATAACTGCTTGTGGTCCAAAATCACTTTGAGATATGGCTGGATCTAATGTTGCTAAACTACCTAATGTGACGCCCATAACAAGGTGAGTGGCTGTGTCCATAAAAACACACCTCCGTTTTTTTATTAATGTAACTCTTTTTATTCGATACCTCAAGTCATTTGCCTTCTATTTCCTACATCATCTTACTTAAATTTTTTCCTAAAATCTTTATAATAGTACGTATATGCAAAAAATGAGGGGGACCTGGTTTGACACTTGAAATATTAAATGAATTTAACATAGAGCAATTTCAAAATGATTTAATTAGTTGGTTTGAAAAAGAGCAACGCGATTTACCATGGCGTAAAAATAAAGATCCGTATCGTGTTTGGGTTTCTGAGATTATGTTGCAGCAAACACGAGTAGAAGCTGTAAAACCATATTACGCAAATTTTATGGGAAAGTTCCCAACGTTAGACGCATTGGCAGCGGCAGAGGATGAAGAGGTATTAAAAGCATGGGAAGGCCTCGGTTATTATTCTAGAGCACGGAATTTACATGCAGCAGTAAAAGAAGTAAAAGAAGTATACGGCGGGAAAGTACCTAGTGATGTGAAAAAAATTGAAAAATTAAAAGGTGTTGGTCCATATACAAAAGGTGCGATTTTAAGTATTGCATATGGAATACCTGAACCAGCTGTTGATGGAAATGTTATGCGAGTTTTATCTCGCATTTTATCAGTTTGGGATGATATTGCGAAACCGAAGACACGAAAAATATTTGAAGATATTGTACGTGAAATCATTTCAAAAGAAAATCCATCCTACTTTAATCAAGGGCTAATGGAATTAGGTGCACTGATTTGTATTCCTAAAAATCCAGCTTGTTTACTTTGTCCTGTTCGTGAGCATTGCCGTGGACATGCAGAAGGTGTGCAAAAAGAATTACCAGTTAAAAGTAAGGCAAAAGCTCCTAAAATGGTGCCGCTTGTTGCAGGGGTGCTTCAAACAGCGGATGGGAATTATGTAATTAACAAAAGACCGAGTACAGGATTACTTGCAAACATGTGGGAATTCCCAAATGTTGAAATAAGTGAAGGGATTCGGAGTCATAAACAACAGCTTACTGATTATATGAAAGAGGAGTTTTCTCTTTCTGTTTCAGTTGATGAATACGCGCTGAACGTCCAACATACATTCACGCACCGTACATGGGATATATTTGTATTTTATGGAAAAGTAACAAGTACTATTAAAGAAACAGATACATTAAAAGTTGTATCTAAAGAAGAATTTGAGAAATTACCTTTTTCTAAATCGCATCGTACGATTTATGAAGAATGTGTTGAAAAAATTGCTGTTAAATAATTGATGAGAGAACGTGCTCCAAAGCTTAGGAACACGTTTTTTTAATCGTACGAAACTCTTGTGCCATGAACCCGACTATATAAATCCATTTTGATTTTTCGACATCTAAGTTGCTGCTATGCAGAATACAACATGACCTGCACTCACTTACTCCCTTTGTTTTAAACATGGCATGTGGCAGAAAAAGGCNNTGCTCTCTTCCACCTAAAAGAAGGGCTTTTATGTCGGTTTTTTAATTGGCATTTATATAGCTTCGTTTTTTTGTAAACCACCTCGTGACTCAATTTCTTTAATAATTTCTTTGTAAATAGTTTGGCCTTCTACATTTAAATAAGGCATGATTTGCTGCAAGGAATGATGAAAATAAGCTAATTCATCTTGTTTCCAGTCTTCTTTCGAAATCATAGATAGTTCTGTCATATCACGTCCGGCGTACATGTTCACACCTCCATCGTATGTAGTTTGAATAAGCAATGAAAAATATATGCGTGAATTAAAAAATGAAATTACGGATAGCTTTTGGAAGGATTGGTTACATTATTGGTTGTGGAGGTGAGAAAAATGAACAAACAACAAGGATACAACAAAGCAACTTCTGGTGCTAGCATTCAAAGCACAAATGCTAGCTATGGTACAGAGTTCGCAACTGAAACAAATGCACAAGCAGTAAAACAAGCAAACGCACAATCAGAAGCAAAGAAAGCGCAAGCTTCTAGTGCTGCTCAAAGTGCAAATGCTAGCTATGGTACAGAGTTTGCTACTGAAACAAATGTACAAGCTGTGAAAAAGCAAAACGCACAATCAGCAGCAAAAAAATCACAATCTTCTAGCACAAATCAGTAACGAAAGAAAAACACTTCTCGGTTCAAGAGAAGTGTTTTCTTTGTATGGAGAATTATTGTCTTCTAAGAGAAATAACTCAGCAGGATAGCATTTGTAATTTTACTGTAGATACCGACATAACTTCTAATAAGTCAACAAATGTAGTCAAAGGAGAAAGAAGTGAAAGATTAGAAAATATTTAGTAGAAGATGTATCTTGTATTAATGAGTGGAAGGTATAAAGGGGGCAAGTAATGAATTCATTTGATAAGTTGGTAGGGGAGCAGTTACAAACAATGGATGAATTGTTGAAACTGCAAGCACATTTGGAGAAATACCAGCAGCTTGAAATGAGTGAACAAGAAAAGTGTGATAAAAAAGAATTGTATTTTATTCGGCAAGAAATATATAAAACAGAATTGGCATTAAAGTTGTTACATGAAAAATTTGAGCAACAAACAAATGAAGTGATTCATTCTTTTGAAACAGAAAAAATTACTTCTAACTAAAGATGAGATGTATTTGGATGATTTAGTTAGAAATGCCCCTCCTTCATGATTGAAGAAGGGTTTTTTCTCATCATACATTGTTTAGTGATATTCTCCGCTTAGCTGCTAGCAAAAGTAAAAAAGTTAGGTGGGGAAGAAAAAGTCGCTATATAAGTCCAAATTGAAAAATCAACATACAACCTTTCTTTTAGGTGGAAGAGAGCATCCGGCTATGCATAGAAGCGGTCAGATCCTTTTCCTGCGCATGCCAAGTGAAAACAAAGAGAGAAAATAAGTAGCGATCACCTTTTGTTCTTCATAGCCGTGACTTATATGTTAGAAAAACAAAATGGATATATATAGTTGAAATTTAAATTTATGGTTCATCACCGTAACATGGGGTTGATTTTTTGAAAAAGAATCATTTTTCATACACGGAACGAAGAGTGGCGACTCCTGCGGGAATAGCGGGGAAAGTGAGACCCCGCAGGCTTGCCGAGGAGGCTCGCTCTCGCCCGCGGAAAGCGTCCACTCGGAGTGAAGTGTACATTACCTATATGTTACCCCCGTCTTTTGGTGATGAACCAAATTTATAGGAATGAGAAGAGCCTTTGCTGGTGCTACGAAAACTGGATGCCATCAGTTTAGTTTTAAAATTTTGACAAAAAAGTTATAATAGAAAAAAAGTGAATGCAGTTCAATACTAGTTGTGCCAATTTTAGAAGAGCATTTGCAGTGAAAGAAGGGAGTATGTATGGGATTTCCCAAAGAAGGAGAAAAAGTACAAATACATAGTTATAAACATAATGGCTCCATTCATAGAATGTGGGAAGAGACTACAATTTTAAAAGGGACACAAAGCCTTGTAATCGGTGCTAATGATCGGACAGTAGTTACAGAATCAGATGGCCGGACATGGGTTACTCGTGAACCTGCGATTTGTTATTTCCATGCAAACTATTGGTTTAACGTAATCGGTATGTTAAGGGAAGATGGAGTATACTACTATTGTAATTTAAGCTCTCCATTTGCATACGATTCAGAAGCGTTAAAGTATATTGATTATGATTTGGATATTAAAGTATATCCAGATATGACATATACTCTTTTAGATGAAGATGAGTATGAGAAGCATAGCCAAATTATGAAGTATCCTCCTGTAATTGATACGATTCTAAAAAGAAATGTAGAGTATTTAACGCAGTGGATTCATCAAAGAAAAGGGCCATTCGCACCGGACTTTGTAGATATGTGGTATGAGCGATATTTAATGTATAGAGATTAAAGCAAACCTGCAGGGGATTTCCCGGCAGGTTTGTCCTATTGAGGGGGGAATTACATGCAGGGAATCAAACGATATTTACAATTTGTGAAACCATATCGTTGGCTTATTGTCATCACAATTATTATTGGACTCGTTAAGTTCGGAATTCCACTTATTATGCCATGGTTATTAAAGTATATTATTGATGATGTGATTCAAGGAGGAGGATCTCTTCAGGAAAAAACATCGGGGTTAATAACGGCAGTTGGAATTACTTTTTTTATTTTTGCAGTAATAAGACCACCAGTTGAATATTATCGTCAATATTTTGCACAGCGTATTAGTAATACAATACTTTATGATTTGCGTAAACATATTTTTGACCATCTGCAAAAGTTAAGTTTACGATATTATTCAAACACAAAAACAGGTGAAATTATTTCACGTGTAATTCATGATGTAGAACAGACGAAGGATTTTGTTATTACGGGACTAATGAATGTTTGGCTCGATACAGCTACGATTTTTATTGCGATTGTAGTTATGCTTTCTATGAATATAAAATTAACGCTTGTTGCATTGCTGATTTTACCAATCTATGCAGTGGCAGTTAAATATTTTTTTGGACGTCTTCGTAAATTGACGAGAGAGCGTTCGCAAGCTTTAGCAACGATGCAAGGGTATTTGTATGAGCGTATTCAAGGGATGCAAGTAACACGCAGTTTTGCATTAGAGGAATATGAAAAAGGGCAGTTTAAAAAAAGAAATAATGAGTTTCTGACGAAAGCGTTGACACATACAAGTTGGACGGCAAAGACATTCTCAGCAGTGAATACGTTAACGGATTTAGGACCATTACTTGTTATTGCATTTGCAGCATATGAGGTGATTCAAGGTTCATTGACACTCGGAACTATGGTTGCTTTTGTGGGGTATATGGATAGCTTATATAGTCCGCTTCGGCGCCTCGTGAATTCTTCTACGACACTAACACAATCTTTTGCGTCTATGGATCGTGTTTTTGAGTTATTAGATGAAAAATATGATATTGTGAATGAACCTAGCGCAATACAGGTCAAAAAGTTAAACGGTGAAATAGTATTTGATGAAGTTTCATTTCGTTATAATGTCAATGAAACAGATGTATTGCATAATCTTTCGTTTACCATTCGCCCAGGAGAAAAAGTTGCGCTTGTTGGAGCAAGTGGAGGCGGAAAGTCATCCCTTGCTAGTTTAATTCCACGTTTTTATGATGTTTCTGGCGGTGCCGTTTATGTAGATGGTGTAAATGTAAGAGAGTATGATATGAGAAATTTACGTAGTCATATCGGTATTGTGTTGCAGGATAATTTATTATTTAGCGATACGATTCAAGCTAATATTTTATATGGAAATCCGGAAGCTACGGAAGAAGAAGTGGTCACTGCTGCAAAAGCTGCACAGATTCATAACTTCATTGTCGGTTTGCCAGATGGTTATGATACGATTGTTGGAGAACGAGGGGTGAAGTTGTCTGGTGGGCAGAGACAACGTATCGCGATTGCCCGGGTATTTCTAAAAAATCCATCGTTGCTTATATTAGACGAGGCAACATCAGCTTTAGATTTGGAGAACGAAAGATATATTCAAGAGGCTCTTCAAACATTGGCGGCTGATCGAACAACAATTATTATTGCTCATAGATTGGCAACTATTACACATGTCGATACAATTATTTATATCGAAAATGGTGAAATAAAGGAAAAAGGTTCTCATGAGCAGTTAATGAAAAAACGAGGATTGTATTATAATTTGTATCAAATTCAGCATGTAGCAGAAACAACCCCTTTAGCGTGAAAGGGGTTGTTTTTTATTCATCTTCTTTTTTTTCATCAATTTGTAGTTCGTCTTCTGGTTTGTGGTATGTGTAAAAACTATCCACAAGTAAATCTAAATGCTCAACTTCCTCACTATAATTAATGATGGAAGAAATAAGTGGAAAGAGATGTAACCATATTTCGTAGGACTCTTCATCATCTTTATCCTGATAATCCATAAAGATATCAATTAGTTCCTGCTTACCTGTTTCAACTTCATCAAGCATTTCAACGGATTGTTGTTTTTTCGCTTTACCAATAAATTTTAATAAAACTTGTTCATGGTAGTGCGTTAATGAATCAAGCTCGTTTTGAATGGATTCTTGAAATGATTCAGGCATATACCGTAATTCGTTTTCAGTTCGATGTAGTGACTTTAATGTACTTAGAGCGCGACTTGTTGTCGCTAACATTTGTCTGAATAAAACAAGCTTACGAATTTTGGCGAATTGTATTTTTTTTGTATAACTTCTTTCTTCTTTATAAAGCAAATAGTAATGATTGAGTTTAATCATTTTTTCTTTCATACGATCAATATCTGTTTTTAACGTTGTAAAATCAGAAGCTTGCCTGCTATTCATACGAATCCACTTCACAATTTCTTCCGTATCATCAACGATGCGATGATACAGTTTGGTTTCGTATTTTGGCGGCATAAATACTAAGTTCACAAGTGAAGCAGCAATAATCCCAGTCATAATAGTTGCAAAGCGGAGTAGTGCGAAATCAAAGAAATTTGCTCCTTGATATTCCATAATAGCGATGACCGTTACTAAAGCAATTGATATTGTGTTTTCTAAACGCAATTGTAGTGTGATAGCAATAACTAATATACAAGTTAATCCAATAATAAAAGGATTATTTCCAAAAGCAAAAGCAAATACGATAGCGAATACCGCACCAATTACGTTTGCTTGAATTTGCTCAAGTGCTGTCAAATATGAGCGGTATACAGATGGTTGAACAGCGAAAATTGCTGAAATCCCCGCAAATACTGGACTTGGCAGGTGGAGCAAGGTAGAAGCAAATAAAGCTAATGTAATGGCAATACCCGTTTTTAAAATGCGAGCACCAAGTTTCATACCCTTATTAATATCCTTTCTCTCTTGTCATAATGAATGTACAACATGATACTATACATTCATTACAATATGTTAGCAAGTGATATTTTAGTGGATGTGCAAAAATTCCGATAAAGATAGTTATCCGATTTATTCGTTGCGTCGCCAGTTCGGTATTCATGTAGTTTCATCTACACTCCGTACCCTTCTAACTTCTGCGCCTCGAACTGCTCGGCTCTATTCATCCTACTGTTTTATTGCTTATTTTAGTGAAAAAACCTGCTGAATTTCAGCAGGTTTCAAATTGTTATTATAGATTACTATGTGATGCTCACTTCGTCAACTGTCCAGTGGCTATAAAATGTAGTAAAATCATTCAGTTGAAACAGATGGATCTGCTTGTTCTTTTTTCGGAATGATTTCATAAAAATGAAGCTGAATGTCATCTAGTAATGGTGTTAAGAGAGCAACTTCTTCATATTGCTCATGCTCATTTAGTATACGAATATAGTCTAACAATAATTCTGTAACGTCTGATTTACCATTTTTGCTAAGTGGTTGTAATGTGACATTGGCTCCTTTGGCAATTCTTCTTTTTAAGGCAGGTTCTGTTAAACCGAGTTCAGGTTGATGACGTAAATAAACGACACCGCCAGTCATACCAGCGCAAATCCATGGACCAGGATCCCCTAACACAAGGGCGCGGCCATTTGTCATATACTCGAAGGCAAAGCCTTTTATATTGGAATGAGAACCAAGGTTTCCATGTTCTTTTTCGCGAAGTGCTTTTGTGACTCTACCTCCAATAATCATATCTGCTCCAGAGAGACGGATGCCTGCACGTGCATCAGCGTTTCCCTGCACATATAAAGCTCCTTTTTGTGCACCATATCCAAATCCTTTTCCGACAGAGCCGTTGTAGTATACACCATCTTTTCCTTTTGCTTTTGTAATGTAAATACCACCACCAAATGAAGTTTTTCCGATGCCATCTTGTGCACCGCCGTTAACGTGGATAAATAAGTTTTCGCTATTGTAAGCACCTAATCCATTTCCAGGAACAGAGCCATTTGTATATTTTAATGTAAGTGGTTCAAGGCTAGTGTTTTTATACAATTTACTACGGACACGATAGCATGATTCTAAACCGCCCATCACTCGTTGATCTACACCGACACCAACTAATTCTTTTGATTGGAAAAAGTCAGCTATTTTATGTTGCTTTTGCTCTACGGATTCTATAGAAGTTAACGATGAGTTTTCTAAAATTTGTAGTAAATTGTGTAAGTCTAAAAGGTCTGTACCACGAGTTTGTTCTAGCAAATCTGAACGTCCAACAATTTCTTGTAAATTCGTATGGCCGAGTTGTCCTGTTAAACGTTTAAGTTCTGTACCAAAAGTAGTGAATAAGTGTAATAAGCCTTTTACAGCATGTTCAAATTGGCGCGGGACAAAGCGACGCAGGCCATGTTCTTTTGCTTGGGCCTCTGATTCGATTTGAGTGGCGATTCCGACATGACATGTATCTAGATGGCAGCCACGACAAGTTGTACAACCAATGGCAATCATTGATAGGGTACCGAAGCCAATTCGATTTGCACCAAGAAGCATAATTTTAAGTGCATCATTTACACTACGAATACCACCATCTGCCCAAATTTCTACATTGTGCCTCATGTTTGCTTCTAATAGAGCGTTATGAGCAGCTTTGACGCCAATCTCTACAGGAAGACCAACATGTTGCAGGGCATGAATACGTGCGGCACCAGTTCCGCCGTCAAATCCGCTAATATTAATAAAATCGGCACCTGCTTTGGCAATTCCTACGGCAATTGTTCCGATGTTAGGGACAACTGGAACTTTGACAGCGACTTTTGCGAGTTGATTCGCGGTTTTAATTTCTGTAATCATTTGTGCTAAGTCCTCAATTGAGTAAATATCATGGTTATTAGATGGTGAAATTAAGTCCGAACCAATTGTTGCATTACGTGCTTCAGCGATTTTTGAAGTCACTTTTGATCCAGGTAAATGTCCACCTTCACCAGGCTTTGCGCCTTGCCCGATTTTTATTTCAATTAAATTCGATGAGTTGAGTAGTTCGGCATTCACTCCAAAGCGACCAGAGGCGATTTGTTGGCCGCGTGTATGTGGATATTTGCCAATCATATCTTTAATTTCTCCGCCTTCACCATTTAAACTAATCATATTCAGGCGATCTGCAGCCTCTGCATAGGCGCGGAAGGCGATTTCATTTTGAGAACCAAACGACATGGAACTAATAATAAATGGTAAATCATGATTCTTAATTCCAATAGAAACATGTTCAGTTGGAACGGTTTGTTGCGCTTCTTTTATTTGGACAAGATGACGAATTGCCATTGAATTTTTGTCTTCTAGCTCAGTTAATTTCTCGCGGTAATCATCATAGTTATTGCCTTTTGCCACATCACCAATTGCTTTCCAAATCCGCGGGAATATATGGAATGTTTTGCGCATTTTAACTTTTGGATTACTATAATCAATTGCCCGAGCTTTCGCATCCTCTGTAAGTGATTCAAGTGAGAAAGCCAAATTGTTTGATCCAAAGAAATTAGTAATTTGTAATATATTTGCGATTTCTTCGTGTAAGCCAATAGAAGAGAAGAGACGACCATAACCACGTAATTCATGGATTCCAATTGTTGAAATTACTTTCTCTAGTCCTTTGTTTAATGCGTTATACAAATTAGCGATTGCTGCTTTAGTGCCGTCGTTTACAGTTGCAAACATTAAGTATGGATTCATAACATCTGCTCCTAAACCGTATAGCGTAACAATATCGTGTAAAGAGCGAAGAGCACCAGATCTTACAACAAGAGAGCAATTCCGGCGCAATTTGTTGTCAGTTAATACTTGATGGACTTTTGCTGTAATTAAATGTGGATCAATCCATAATTGTTCATTTTGGTGTGCTTTCGCATCATCTAATATTAAAAGGGTAGCTCCTTTTTTAATGGCTGTTATAGCTTCAGAGCTAATTCGATTTAATGCATCATATAAAGTCTCTGATGCTGTAAAGGTAATGTCTAGTTTGTAGACAGCACTATGGGTAACGAATAGTTGTGTAAGTTGTTCGTGTGTAATTGTTTCTAAATTTTCAGCGATGGATTGTGCTAAATTTCCCTCTAGTATAATTGGTGATAGAAGTTCAGCGACAAAAGGATATTGGGATGTCCGGCATAAATTTGGGCGTTCTCCTAACACTGTACGTGTAGAAAAGTGTTCAATTTCTCTGTCCCGATCAATTGCTGGGTTCGTAACAACTGCTACACTTTCTTTTATGAAATCAGCGATGTTCCGTCTATCAGTATCAAGCGCTGCAAGGGGGGCATCGTGCCCAAGAGAACGGATTGGTTCGACGCCTTTTGTCGCCATTTGTTCAAGAAGCTGAATATGTTCACGATCCCATCCGAAAGCCACGTATTGTTCTGTTTCAACTTGTGTATAATCTGATAACCCCTCGATTTTTTCTACAGATGGGATAGATAAATTAAAATGATAGTCAGTGAAATCAATTCGCTGTTTTAGGCGTTTATATACTTCGTCTTGGTATCTTTCATATTCATAGAGAACAAGGTTATCTTGTTCGTTCCACTTTAAACCTATTTTCTCTCCAGGAGCAAGTGGTTTTGGCTCTGCTACGTATTCAGTTGGAGATACAACACCTGGTTCAGATGAAAAGATATAGGAAGTTTCTGTTTCTACTTTCCAAACCGGTCGTAAACCAAGTGAATCAACACTAAAAACAGCTTCATCTTTATAACGTGAAATAATGCCAGCCGGTCCTTGAGCAAAATGCCCCCAGGCTTCACGAATATACGTATATAGATCTTGCAAGTGAGGTTCGTATAATTTTATCTCATTAATAATTGGTGGGAATAATATATCCATTGCTTCAAATAAGCTGTAGTTATAGTGAACGAGAAGTGTTTCTAAGGTGCGGTTTAAATCTTGAGAGTCACTGCCTCCGTTAGTAAGTGGTACATCAATCATCTTAGCTTGATCACGTAACTTGGCAATGGTATTAATTTCACCATTATGTCCGAGGATACTAAATGGCTGTACACGAAAAAAATTTGATAATGTATTGGTAGAATAGCGATTATGCCCTAGTGTCATTGTTGATGCGATAAGGGGATGTTGTAAGTCATCGTAGTAGGCAACAAGTGTATCGCCAGCACCAAGAACTTTATAGACAACATGATTGTGACTTAATGACGCCACATGAATCGCTTCATTTTCTTCGATTGCAATTGTTAAAGAGAATAGTATTTGGTCAATATTTTTATTTTCGCTTTCTGCAATAAGTGCAATTTGCCAAAATAAAGGTTCTTCTTGTTTACCAAGAGGACCGAGTGCATCAGAATTTATAATCTCCTCATCCTCGAAGACAATTGTGAAATTTTCATTTTCTAGTTTTGTACGAATGCTATTTTTTAAATGATTTACATTTTCTTTTTTGCTTAGAAAAAAATGTCCAACGATAAAGTGGGGATGATCCACAATCGCTGGATTATATCCATTCGTTTTTAGTTTCTCTTTCCAAAGTGCTGTTGGTAAATCAATGTGAATACCAATTCCATCTCCTTCGCCATTAATGAAGCCAGCTCGATGATTCATTTTAACAAGCGATTGTATACAAAGGTCGATGTTTTCTTTCGTAGGAATTTTTTGTTTTTCCATAACGGAAACGATTCCACACGCATCATGTTCTGCATTTACATAATTTCGAAATAAAGACGGTGTCCATGTATTTGTTGTACTTAGCATCCGTCAATCCCCCCTTTGAGATGTAACATTAAGAATAGTCTTACTATTCAAAGCGTGAAGCGCTTTGTATACGAAATTAATAACAAATATAGACGGAAACAAAACAGATAATTATGAATAATTATACTATTAATGCGAGATTTATGAAATAGAAAAAAGAAAAAAATAGAGGGCAGCCTCTATTTCTTCCTTTTCTTATGCGTTGCAATTTTATTTTGCTAAGGCAGCAAATGCTCTGCCAACAGCTTCAATTGTATATTCAATATCTTCTTTTGTATGTTCTGTTGTTAAGAACCATGCTTCATATTTGGATGGTGCTAAGTTAATTCCCTCGTTGAGCATAAGCTTGAAGAACTTGCCGAACATTTCACCATCTGTATTTTGAGCAGCATCATAATCTTCAATTGTATCTGTTGTAAAGTACACAGTTAATGCACCTTTTAGACGATTTACTGTAATATCGATGCTATGTTTTGCGGCTTGTTCTAAAATACCTTTTTCAAGCATTGCTCCAAGCTCATCTAGTTTTTCATATACGCCTTCTTGCTTTAGGACTTCTAGGCATGCGATACCAGCTGCCATAGAAGCTGGGTTTCCGGCCATTGTACCAGCTTGATAAGCAGGTCCAAGCGGGGCAACTTGTTCCATGATTTCTTTTTTACCACCATATGCACCGATTGGAAGACCACCGCCAATTATTTTACCAAGCGCTGTTAAGTCTGGGGTTACACCAAGTAAATCTTGAGCGCCGCCGTACATAAAACGGAAAGCAGTAATAACTTCATCGTAAATAACTAGTGCGCCAGCCGCGTGAACAAGCTCATTTACTTTTTCAAGGAAACCAGGTTTAGGTTCTACAATTCCGAAGTTCCCAACGATTGGTTCCACAAGAATAGCTGCTACTTCATGTCCCCATTTATCTAGTGCCTCTTTTAATGTTTCTACATTATTAAATGGAACGGTAATAACTTCTTGTGCGATACTTTGTGGTACTCCGGCTGAATCAGGAGTGCCAAGAGTAGAAGGACCTGAACCAGCTGCTACAAGTACTAAATCTGAATGACCATGGTAGCAACCAGCAAATTTCATGATTTTTGTGCGACCTGTGTAAGCACGAGCTACGCGAATCGTTGTCATAACAGATTCTGTACCAGAGTTTACGAAACGAACTTTATCTAAAGCAGGCATTGCTTCTTTTAACATTTTTGCAAACTTTACTTCTAGTGCTGTCGGTGTTCCGTATAGTACACCATTTTCAGCAGCTGTTTTAATTGCTTCCGTTATGTGAGGATGAGCATGCCCTGTAATAATTGGACCATATGCTGCTAAATAGTCGATATATTTATTACCATCTACATCCCAAAAATAAGCACCTTTCCCACGTTCCATTGCAACAGGTGAACCACCGCCAACGGCTTTAAAAGAACGTGAAGGACTATTAACACCACCAACAATATGTTCTAACGCTTCTTTATGTAATGCTTCTGACTTTGTGAAATTCACTACAATTCATCTCCTTACAAAAATCTATGTATTATTTTAACATGTTTTTCAAAAAGACGTATTGTTTGTGATAGGGATAGTAGTTGGGTAAACTATTCGTTGTGATATTTAGGGAGGAGGTCCGGTTATGAAATCGGTAATTGAGGTACAAGGATTACGTAAAGAATTTACAACCTATTCAAGTCGTTCGGGCTTAAAGGGTGCTTTTCGCGATTTATTAAATCGTAACTATAAAATAGTACCAGCAGTGAATGATGTTTCGTTTACTATAAAGCAAGGTGAAATGGTTGGGTATATTGGGGAAAATGGTGCTGGAAAATCAACCACTATTAAGATGTTAACTGGGATTTTAACACCAACGTCTGGACAAATTACAGTGAATGGTATGAATCCGCATAAGCAGCGAGAAGAATTTGTAAGAACAATTGGTGTTGTATTTGGACAACGTTCGCAGCTTTGGTGGGATATCGCAGTGCAAGAATCATTTCGTCTATTAAAGAAAGTGTACGGTGTATCGGATAGCCAGTATAAAGAACATATGGAGCATGTTATTGAAACATTAGATATTGGACCGTTGTTAGATAAACCGGTGCGTAAATTATCGCTCGGTCAACGAATGCGTTGTGAATTGGCAGCGGCATTAATTCATAATCCACCGCTTTTATTTTTAGATGAGCCAACAATCGGATTAGATGTTCTTGTGAAATTAAAGATTCGTGAATTTTTAAAAGAGATGAATGAGCGTTATAAAACAACGATTCTTTTAACAACACATGATATTACTGATATTGAAGCGTTATGTGAGCGCGTTATTATGCTTGATGAGGGAAATATTATGTATGATGGTTCGTTAGAAAAACTGCGTTCGCAATGGGGAGCGGAAAAAGAGATACATTTTCAATTTGTTTCGCCGGTTTCGTATCAACAATTATCAATGATTATGCCGGATAATCATGTAGTTTGGTCGCAGGCGAGAGAAGAACATACATGGATTGCGAAAATACCGAATGAAGAAGTTATAATCTCTATGCTCATTTCAAAAGTAGTACAAGCTTTTCAAATTAAAGATTTAAAAATTCATGAAGTGTCTACAGAAGAAATTATTCGTAACATTTATGAAGAGGGTATCATTCATGGGTAAGTATATTGAAATGATTCGTATTCGTTTTTTAATGATGCTTGCTTATCGAACAAACTATTATAGTGGAATTTTAATTTATACGATTAATATCGGAGCATATTACTTCTTATGGCAAGCTATTTACAGTGGAAAAGAGAATATTGAAAGCTTATCGATTTCTCAAATGACAACCTATATTGCTATTGCTTGGATGGCTCGTGCTTTTTATTTTAATAATATTGATAGAGAAATTGCGATGGAAATTCAAGAAGGGCGTGTAGCTGTTGAGTTAATTCGACCGTATAACTATTTAGGGATGAAAGTTATGCAAGGGCTTGGAGAGGGAATATTTCGTTTTGCATTCTTTTCAATCCCAGGTATGCTGATCGTTACGCTGTTGTTCTCCTTACAAATTACAACGAATTTTCAAACGTGGCTGTATTTCTTTCTATCGTTAATATTCAGCTTTATTATTAATACGCAAATTAACTTAATGACAGGAATGCTCACTTTTTTCTTATTTAACAACAGTGGAATTATGTACGCAAAACGTGTTGTTATTGATTTGTTTTCAGGCTTATTACTACCGATTAGCTTTTATCCTCCATGGGCCCAAAAAGCGATGGTATTCTTACCATTCCAAGCGATCAGTTATATTCCGAGTATGATTTTCTCTGAAGGAATACAAGGAAGTAAGTTGTATCAAGCTTTATTATTCCAAATGATTTGGGCAGTGGTACTTATTATTCCAATTGTGCTGATGTGGAAAACGGCGAGAAAACGCCTAATTGTACAAGGGGGATGATGAGATGTTGTATATAAAACTTTTTTTGCAATATGCAAGCCAATATATTAAAACGAAACTAGAATATCGTGGTGATTTCATTGTTGGGTTATTATCCGACTTACTATTACAAGCTGTTAATTTAATTTTTATACTTGTTGTTTTTGGGCATACACAGTCATTAAAAGGGTGGAGCCGTGAAGAGGTTATTTTTATCTATGGCTTTTTCTTAGTACCATTTGCTATCTTTTCTTCTTTCTTTAATATATGGGACTTTAATGATAGGTACATTATCAAGGGAGAAATGGATCGTGTCTTAACAAGACCGATTCATAGTTTGTTTCAAATTATATTAGAACGAATGGAATTAGAGTCGTTAATTGGAGCTATAACAGGAATGATTGTAATGGGATATGCAGCAGTGCAGCTTCAATTATCTTTTTATTGGTATGACATCTTTTTGTTCTTGCTAATGGTAGGAGGAGGAGCGCTTGTATACGGCGGGATATTTGTAACACTCGCGAGTATCGGTTTTTGGTCAGATGCGAAAAGCTCCATTATGCCGCTTATGTATAATATAGGGAATTATGGACGATACCCTGTAAATATTTATAATCGCGTTATTCGCTTCATTTTAACCTTTGTATTACCGTTTGCATTTGTTGGTGTATATCCAGCGGCATACTTTCTTAGAAAAACGGAATGGAACAGTTATGCATTTGCAACACCAATGGTTGGCGTAATTTGTTTTACGATTGCAATTACACTTTGGAATCAGGGTGTGAAAAGGTACCGTGGTGCTGGAAATTAAATAGGGGTTCATTGGTTTCTATGGGATAAATTATTTGTTGTCCTCATACATATAGGATGAGGTGGAGGACATGTTATGGGGACTGATCCTATTAATCGCAGTAATTGCTGTTTTAAGAAGTGTTCAATTGTTATGGAGTTCATATTCGGAGTCAAAGCGTTTTTTTTCTTTGTATAACTTGACTTCATTGTTCTTAATTTATACAACGGTACTGATTGCATTTGGATTAAGCTATGTTGTATTAGAGGAAAGTGGATTTTCGATTTTAAGGGAAGATGGTGAAAGATTGAATGGCCATTCTTTTCAACTTGTAGAAGTATGTTTATATTTTAGCGCAGTTACTTTATTATCGGTTGGATATGGTGATGTGACCCCAGTTGGAATAGGACGCTGGGTTGCGATAGTTGAGGCGCTAATTGGATATACATTACCGTTTGCTTTCGTAGTCCGGACTGTGATAGACAATGAAAAATAAGGTAATATTTGTTATAGTAGAAGGAAAATATAAGGAGTGATAAAGATGGTCGCAATAGGAGAAATAGCACCAGATTTTACACTAGAAGGAAGCAATGGGGAGCAGGTTGAATTATCCAATTTTCGCGGAAAAAATGTAGTGTTATATTTTTACCCGAAAGATATGACACCGGGATGTACGACGGAAGCATGTGATTTTCGAGATGCACATGGGTTATTCCAAGAAAAGGATACAGTTATTCTTGGTGTAAGTCCTGACCCAGCAAATAGACATATGAAATTCATTGAAAAACATGATTTACCATTTTTACTTTTAGTGGATGAGGATCATAAAGTGGCAGAACAATATGATGTTTGGAAACTGAAGAAGAACTTTGGAAAAGAGTATATGGGAATTGAGCGTTCTACATTCCTGATTAATAAAGACGGTGAACTTGTAAAAGAATGGCGTAAAGTAAAAGTGAAGGGTCATATCGAAGAGATTCTTTCTTATATAAAATAAGAGCTTACATGAGCAAAGGAATAAAGAACGAAAGAAGTTTCTCATATAAGGCATATGCCTATACACTTTTTATGATGTTTCATAAATTAAAAGGGTAGGGCATACCTCCTCAGATGATAGTATTCCAAGTGCGATTATTTCGCACTTTTTTTCTTTACGAATGTATAAGGAAGGGACAAATATACATAAGAATAAGGTTAGGTGAAAAATAAAACACATAGTTATAGTAGAAATATTGACGATTGACAAGAAAAGGAGTACACTATTTATAAGAATTATAAAATAATAATCCGTATAGAATCGGGGTGCATGACGGTGGTCAAAGAAGAATTAAAAGAAGCGCTAGAAATGCTGAAAAATACGGGTGTACGCATTACTCCACAGCGTCATGCTATTTTAGAGTACCTTGTGGAATCTATGACGCACCCAACAGCGGATGAAATTTATAAGGCGTTAGAAGGTAAGTTTCCAAATATGAGCGTTGCGACTGTATATAATAACTTACGTGTATTTAAAGAAGTTGAGCTTGTAAAGGAATTAACTTATGGAGACGCTTCAAGTAGATTTGATTATATTACAAGTCAGCATTACCATGTAATTTGCGAAAAGTGTGGTAAGATTGTTGATTTTCCTTATGGTGGTTTGGAAAAACTTGAAGATGAAGCTGCGAAAGCAACCGGCTTTGTTATTAATAGTCATCGTTTAGAAATTTATGGCGTATGTCCAGAATGTCATAAGGCGTAATTATAATTAAAGAAAGAGGTTGACGGCTATGTCAGCCTCTTTCTTTATTATATAAATTCCATTTTATGCTTTATAGCTCTTTTTATTATACTTCTCATCAAATTCTTTTCCTTCTAAATTCCGATCAAGTGTTAAAGGTTGATTGCAGTGCATACATGCATCTACACGACCAAGCATTTTTGTTGGTTTATTACAGCTTGGACAAATAATCTGCACGGTCTTGGTAGATAACATGCCAATCCAAAAGTAAACAAGGGTGCTAGCGATAACAGCTAAGAAACCGAGCATCATAAGGGTAGTCATGATAATAATATTCTCTCGAAAAAAGACGCCTAAGTATGCAATGAAGAGGCCGATAAATACTAAACTTAATGCAAAGGTTCGAATCTTATTGATTTTGTTTGAATACTTAATACCCATTCCCATCACACTCCTATAGCAACAATATAACACAAAATTTAGAATTTTTTATCAAAAAGAAAAGAGGTTGATGAAATTTGTAAGAATGATAAAGTACAAACGGGATGTGAAATTTTTTTGTGAAAAGTATTGACCGTACATGTAGTGCGTGATATATTAATACACGTCGCTGATGCGAAACACGCAGAAAGCAAAAAAGAAATCAAAAACTTAGTTGACATCGAAAAACGAAGATGTTACCATAAGGAAGTCGCAATTAAGCGGCAAACGAGTTCTCTG
>NZ_JBALQK010000062.1:0-13904 GCF_036965845.1 Bacillus sp. JJ1127
TGCATAGCAGGGATTTAAAGGCCGAAAAATTAAAATGGATTTATATATAAATATTGCCCCTTCGAATCGAAGAGGCAATATTTATTAATAGTTATTGTCGCTACCAAAGAAGTCTTTGAACGATTGAATCGTTGTATCACGGTTTAATGCCGCAATTGATGTTGTTAATGGAATACCTTTTGGACATGATTGTACACAGTTTTGTGAGTTACCACAGTTTGCAAGTCCACCATCACCCATAATTGCACGTAAGCGATCTGCTTTATGCATTTCACCAGTTGGATGTGAGTTAAATAAGCGTGCTTGTGAAAGCGGTGCTGGTCCAATGAAATCAGATTTACTATTTACGTTTGGACATGATTCTAAGCAAACACCACATGTCATACATTTTGAAAGTTCATACGCCCATTGACGCTTTTTCTCTGGCATTCTTGGTCCTGGTCCTAAATCATACGTACCATCAATTGGAATCCAAGCCTTCACACGTTTTAATGCATTGAACATGCGACTACGGTCAACTTGTAAATCACGTACAACCGGGAATGTCTTCATCGGCTTTAAGCGAACTGGCTGTTCTAACTTATCAATAAGCGCTGTACACGATTGACGTGGTTTACCGTTAATCACCATAGAACACGCACCACATACTTCTTCTAAGCAGTTCATATCCCAGGCAACAGGAGTCGTATGAGTTCCTTTTGCATCAACAGGATTACGACGAATTTCCATAAGAGCCGAAATGATATTCATATTTGGACGATATGGAATTTCGAATTCTTGATCATATGGCTGTGCATCTGGTCCATCTTGTCTCGTAATAATAAGGCGGATTGTTTTCTCAGACATGTTGTTTATCCCCCTTCTCTTCATTCTTAGCAGCTACGTCATGTTTTGAAGAATAGTCACGTTTACGTGGTTTAATTAATGAAGTATCAACATCTTCATAATGGAATGCTGGTGCATTTCCTTCTCCCTCAAATTTCGCCATAGTAGTTTTTAAGAAGTTCGCATCATCACGATTTGGGAATTCTGGTTTATAATGCGCACCGCGGCTTTCATTACGGTTATATGCACCAATTGTAATAACACGAGCCAATTCAAACATGTTTGCAAGTTGACGTGTAAATGAAGCACCTTGGTTACTCCATTTTGCCGTATCGTTAATGTTAATGCGTTTATAACGCTCCATTAACTCTTGAATTTTATCATCTGTTTCTAATAGTTTTTTATTTTCACGAACTACTGTTACGTTATCTGTCATCCATTCTCCAAGCTCTTTATGAAGAACATACGCATTTTCATTACCATCTAACGTTAAAATATTGTTAAATTTCTCTGTTTCGATTAATTCATTTTGCTCATATACAGCAGATGAAACAGCATCAGATGATTTTGAAAGTCCTTTCATGTATTCAATTGCATTTGGTCCCGCTACCATTCCGCCATAAATCGCTGAAAGTAATGAGTTAGCACCTAGTCTGTTACCGCCATGCATTGAATAATCACACTCACCAGCTGCAAACAATCCTGGAATACTTGTCATTTGCTTATAATCAACCCATAATCCACCCATTGAGTAATGAACAGCTGGGAAGATTTTCATTGGTAGTTTACGAGGATCATCACCTGTGAACTTTTCATAGATTTCAATAATTCCACCAAGTTTAATATCTAGTTCTTTCGGATCTTTATGAGAAAGGTCTAGATATACCATGTTTTCACCGTTAATACCTAGCTTTTGCTCTACACAAACATCAAAAATTTCACGTGTTGCGATATCACGAGGTACAAGGTTTCCGTATGCAGGATATTTCTCTTCTAAGAAGTACCATGGTTTACCGTCTTTATACGTCCAAACGCGTCCACCTTCACCACGTGCAGATTCACTCATAAGACGTAACTTATCGTCCCCAGGAATTGCAGTCGGATGAATTTGAATGAACTCACCATTTGCATAATATGCACCTTGTTGATATACAGCAGATGCTGCTGTACCTGTATTGATAATAGAGTTTGTCGATTTTCCAAAGATGATACCAGGGCCCCCTGTTGCCATAATTACGGCATCCGCTTGGAAACTCTTAATCTCCATAGTTTGCAAGTCTTGCGCAACGATTCCGTGGCATACGCCTTCATCATCGATAACAGCACGTAAGAAATCCCAACCTTCATATTTCGTTACAAGTCCTGCTACTTCATGACGACGTACTTGCTCATCTAATGCGTACAATAATTGTTGACCAGTTGTCGCACCAGCAAATGCTGTACGGTGATGTTGTGTTCCTCCGAAGCGACGGAAGTCAAGAAGTCCTTCTTCTGTACGGTTAAACATAACACCCATACGGTCCATTAAATGAATAATACCAGGCGCTGCTTCACACATTGCTTTAACTGGTGGTTGATTCGCTAAGAAATCGCCACCATAAATTGTATCATCAAAGTGGATCCATGGAGAATCCCCTTCACCTTTCGTATTTACGGCCCCGTTAATACCACCCTGCGCACAAACAGAATGTGAACGTTTTACTGGTACTAAAGAAAATAGTTCTACATTTACTCCTGCTTCTGCTGCCTTAATCGTTGCCATCAAGCCGGCTAAGCCACCGCCGACTACTATAAGTTTCCCTTTCATGCTCTCCCACTCCTTACTGATTTGCTAGCTGTGGATCGATGAACGCTAATAATGCACTCACACCTACATAAGATAAACCTAAGAAAATAGCCAATGTTACATAAGTAGAGATACGTTGTGAACGTGGCGATACTGTAATTCCCCAGCTAATGCAGAATGTCCATAATCCATTAGCAAAGTGGAAAATTGTTGATACAACCCCAACTAAATAGAAGCCAAACATAGCTGGATTACTTAAAATACCTGCCATCATATCATAATTTACCTGTTGTCCCATTGCAGCTTGAATGCGTGTTTCCCAAATGTGCCAAGATAAGAAAATAAGCGTGATGACACCTGAAATTCGTTGGAATACGAACATCCAGTTACGGAAATAACCGTAAGATGCCGCATTATTCTTAGCTGTAAATGCAATATATAGTCCATATATAGCATGGTACAGTATTGGTAAAAAGATGATGAAAATTTCTAGCGCATACCGGAATGGAAGGAGCTCCATAAAATGTGCAGCTTTGTTAAAAGCCTCTGCTCCTCTTGTTGCAAAGTTGTTTACTACTAAATGTTGCGTCAAAAAGACACCAACCGGAATGACCCCCATTAATGAGTGCCACTTGCGAAATGTATACTCGCGGCCTTTCATGTCCCCATTACCCCCCTTGAGTGTTTAACTGCTGCTTTCAGTATTAGTTTATAGCAATAATATTTTTTCACTATTGCTATAAGAAAAACTGAAAAAATTATTCAAAATATTTCAGCATAATCTGATACCAAGTTCATTTTACTCCTATTTTTGTCGAAGCGTCAAGAAAACGTATACATAAATTGCATATAATTTGCTATTTCTTTTTTTCTTCCTATATATTCAGATTTTCCTAAAGAAAGTTCTGTTTTTATAAATGAGAAATGTTATATAATAATCCCTATAGAAAGAGGGGAATATTGTGAGCAAAAATACAGTCGATATAGAATCTTTACAAGATGTTTCATTGAACGCCTTCGCTTATGAATTGCTGCGTGAAGAATTATTACCTGACTTAATTGGTAAAGACTTAGATGACATCTTATACTGGGCTGGCAGAAACTTAGCACGAAAATACCAATTAGAATCAATTGAAGAAGTCATTCACTTTTTTGAAAAAGCAGGCTGGGGCACTTTAAACATTATCGAGCATAAACGCCGCGAAATGCACTTCCAGCTAACAAGCCCGCTTATTAAAGAGCGTCAAAAACAAAAAAGACATTCGTCTTATCAATTAGAAGCCGGCTTTATTGCAGAACAAATTCAAAAACAACGAAACGTTATTGCAGAGTCATACGAAGAACAAAAGAAACGCTCGGATTCTATTACATTTCTTGTCAAATGGGACATAAAAGATCTCGTTGAAGCGTAGAATCTATAGTAACAGTCAACTATACATATAGGTTTAGTTGACTGTTACATTTATGTATATTCATTCACTTATAATAATTTTTAATCTTCTGAAATTATACTAAAAAATAGGAGACATTGTAAACTACAATGTCTTCTTATTCGTTAGATAGGAATAAATGGTCTCTGCCACATTTTGCGGCATTCCGGCTTCGACAAATTCCGGCACAGAAGCTTCTTTCATTTTTTTTAACGAGCCAAAATGTTTTAACAATACTTTTTTTCGCTTTTCTCCAACTCCAGGAATATCATCTAATGCGGATTGAATCACTGATTTTCCGTGAAGCTGACGATGAAATGTAATTGCAAATCGGTGCACTTCGTCTTGAATACGCTGCAATAAGTAAAATTCTTGACTATTCCTTTCCAGCATCACTGGTTCAGGCGGATCTCCAATGATTAAATGTGATGTCCGGTGTTTATCATCTTTAACAAGTCCAGCCATTGGAATATACAACCCGAGCTCATTTTCAAGGACGTCACTTGCCGCTGCAAGGTGCCCTTTCCCGCCATCAATCACAATTAGATCCGGCAATGGTAAACTTTCTTTTAACGCGCGTGTATAACGGCGCCTTACCACTTCTCGCATCGATTCATAATCATCTGGTCCTTGAACCGTTTTTATTTTATATTTCCGATATTCCTTTTTCGCTGGTTTTCCATCAATAAATACAATCATCGCTGAAACTGGATTCGTCCCTTGAATATTTGAATTATCAAATGCCTCAATACGATATGGTGTTTCAATATTAAGCTGCTCGCCTAAATTTTCAACAGCCTTAATTGTCCGCTCTTCATCACGTTCAATTAAATAAAACTTCTCTTGTAAAGCAATTTTCGCGTTCTTATTCGCTAACTCAACAAGTTCTTTTTTCTTGCCACGTTTTGGCTGCGTTGCCTCTACTTCTAAAAAACGCTCTACTAATTCAGAATCGATACTTCCTGGTACGACAATTTCTTTCGGCTTAAAGTGACTACTTTTTTCATAAAATTGCCCGATAAAGGTTAAAAATCCTTCTTCAGGCTCATCGTAAATCGGAAACATGGAAACATCCCGTTCAATTAACTTTCCTTTTCGAACAAAGAAAACTTGTACACACATCCATCCTTTATCAACTGCATAACCAAATACATCACGATCAACTAAGTCGCTCATAATCATCTTCTGTTTTTCCATAATCGCATCGATATGAGCAATTTGATCTCGCAGTTCTTTTGCCCGTTCAAACTCTAATTTCTCTGATGCCTCATACATTTTCGTTTCTAATTCTGAGCGAACCTCTTTCTGCCCGCCATTTAAAAACTTGATGATTTCATCAACAATTTCTTTATTTTGATCCTCTGTTACTTCTTTTACACAAGGTGCTAAGCATTGATCCATATGATAATATAAACAAACCTTGTCTGGCATATTTGTACACTTGCGAAGCGGATACATGCGATCTAGCAGCTTTTTTGTTTCATAAGCTGACTGCGCATTTGGATATGGACCAAAATACTTTCCTTTATCCTTCTTTACATTTCTCGTAATAAGCAAGCGAGGCTGTGTCTCAGCTGTAATTTTAATAAATGGATATGTCTTATCATCTTTTAATTGAATATTATATTTTGGATCATATTTTTTTATTAAATTTAATTCTAAAATAAGCGCCTCTAGATTCGATGAGGTCACAATATATTCAAAATCAACAATTTCCCCAACAAGACGGAGTGTTTTTCCATCATGCGAACCAGTAAAATACGAGCGCACACGATTTTTTAACACCTTCGCCTTCCCGACATATATCACTGTCCCTTGCTTATCTTTCATTAAATAACAACCTGGTTGATCTGGTAAAATCGCTAATTTTTCTTTTAAATGCTCGTGCACTCATAACCCCCCGTTTCTACATGTTTATCATTGTTGCTTTCAAACAAAAACATACACTGTTCGAAATACCCAACATACGTTCTTTTATTGTAACGGAAAGCAGAAAAAAAGGAAAACATTATACGTATTTTTAACTTTCAAGTAGATTTTCGCTATCGATTTTCATGTTAAACTAACAAAATAGAATTTTTGATTTATCTTTTTAACCTTTGATTATGTATGTTATGCAAACTATTTGTACATGAAAGAAAAGCAGAAGAAGGAGGTTACCAATGGAGAAATATTTTGAGAACGCACATCGTTTCTGTTCTCGTAATAAAATTTATTTAGAAAAGGACATTATATGCGGTTGTTTTTATTGCTTGAACATTTTTAACCCAAATACAATTACTGAATGGTGGGATGATAATGATACAGCAGTTTGTCCCTATTGTGGTATCGACTCTGTTATAGGAGAGGGGTCTGGATTTAAAATTACTGAAACCTTTTTAAAAGAAATGCATCAAAGATGGTTTGATTAACTAAGCTTATTCTCTCCATCTAAACAAACCCATTCACCTTCTACTCATTATTAACCCTTACCAATACGGCTTTTACAGGCATCATTATCATCTAACAAAGACAAAAAGCTGCCCCGTGGCAGCTTTTTTATTTTAGAAGTGTTTAGAAACTAATTCTACTAACGCTTCTTTTGGTTTGTAACCTAACGCTTGATCAACCACTTTACCATCTTTTAATACGAAAAGAGATGGAATGCTCATTACTTCAAATTGACGAGCAGTTTCTTGGTTTTCATCAACGTCTACTTTTACTACTTTTACTTTCTCGCCTAATTCTGCATCGATTTCCTCTAATACAGGAGCGATCATTTTACAAGGTCCACACCATGGTGCCCAGAAATCTAATAATACAATACCTTCGCTTGTTTCAGCTGCGAAGTTTTGGTCAGTTGCGTTTACAATTGCCATTTTGTTTCCTCCTTCAAGTATATTCTACCAAGAGTATATCATTATCTTATATACGTGGCGAATATTATGTATCGTTATGTATTGTAACAAAAAAATGTTTCTTTATACTATACAAAAATACAGATCACATGCTAAAAGGTGAGAGACAGGGGATCTCTCACCTTTTCTATATATAGGGGTACTTCACTTGGAACTCAAGGGTACTCAAATCATGAATGTACTTTTAACTTTTTAAACTCCTCTGTTAAAAGAGGCACAACTTCAAATAAATCACCGACAATACCATAATCAGCTACTTTGAAGATACTTGCTTCTGGGTCTTTGTTAATTGCAACGATTACTTTAGAGTTAGACATACCTGCTAAATGCTGAATCGCACCAGAAATACCACATGCAATATATAAATCTGGCGTAACAACTTTACCTGTTTGCCCAATTTGTAATGAGTAATCGCAGTATTCTGCGTCACAAGCACCACGGGATGCTCCAATAGCACCGCCTAGCACATCTGCTAGTTCTTGTAACGGTTTAAATCCGTCTTCACTTTTCACTCCACGTCCGCCAGCGATAATGACTTTCGCTTCTGAAAGATCAACACCTGCTGCTGTTTTACGCACAACATCTTGAATGATTGTACGTAAATCTTTTACATCAACTGTAATAGAAGATACATCACCAGTACGGGACTCATCTTTTTCAAGCGGCGCGATGTTATTTGGACGCACTGTCGCAAACAGAATACCATCTGTTACAATTTTCTTCTCGAATGCTTTACCAGAGTAAATTGGACGAGTGAAGACAACATTATCACCCGCAACTTCTAATGCAGTCACGTCAGAAACAAGACCTGCTTCAAGTTTTGCAGCCAGCTTTGGTGATAAATCTTTACCAAGTGCCGTATGTCCAAATACGATACCTTCTGGCTTTTCTTCACCATACACAGCTAAAAATGCTTGTGCATAGCCGTCAGATGTATATGATTTTAATTTATCACTTTCAACTGTCACAACGCGATCTGCACCGTAATGAATCAATTCATTTGCAAAAGAAGCAACGCTTTCTCCAACTAGAAGGCCAACCACTTCACCGCCTTCTGCAATTGTTTTTGCTGCTGCTACCGCTTCAAATGAAACGTTACGTAGTGATCCGTCACGAACTTCACCCATTACTAATACTTTACGAGCCATAGATTTTCCCTCCTGCATATATAATTTCGTATTTTATTAGATTACTTTCGCTTCTGTATGGAGCAACGATACAAGTTCTTTTACTTGATCTTGCAGCTCGCCTTGTAACACTTTTCCTGCATCTTTCTTAGGAGGTAAATAAATTTCAATTGTTTTTGTTTTTGCCTCCACATCATCTTCCTCTAAATCTAGATCATCTAATTCTAATTCCTCAAGCGGTTTTTTCTTCGCTTTCATAATTCCTGGAAGTGATGGATAACGTGGTTCATTTAAGCCTTGCTGCGCTGTTACTAAAAGCGGTAGTGACGTTTCAATCACTTCTGTATCCCCTTCAACATCGCGCTCAATCTTCACGTTTGTACCGTCAATTTCAAGCTTTGTAATTGTTGTTACGTATGGAATATTTAACGCTTCAGCTACACGTGGTCCAACTTGTCCAGATGCGCCATCAATCGCTACGTTTCCACCTAAGATTAAATCGACTTCTTTATCTTTTAAATACTCAGCAAGCACTTTTGCTGTTGTAAATTGGTCCCCATTTTCAACATCATCTTCAATATTAATTAATACCGCTTTATCACAGCCCATCGCTAGCGCAGTGCGAAGTTCTTTTTCGCTTTCTTCACCGCCAACTGTTACAACTGTAATTTCACCGCCTTGTGCATCTCTTACTTGAATTGCTTCTTCAATCGCATATTCATCGTAAGGGTTGATGATGAATTCCGCTTCGCCATCATAAATTGCACCGTTTTTAATTACGATTTTTTCTTCTGTATCAAATGTTCGTTTCATGAGTACGTAGATGTTCATTCCATTTACCCCCTTGTTTTTCAGAAAGATTCCGTCAATTTTAATATTCTGTTAATTTATATTAAAAAAATAATTGGACTACCTACCACTAAATGAAGGTTTACGCTTTTCTAAAAAAGCTGCTACACCTTCTCTTCCATCTTCACTTGTAAACACTTCACCAAAGATTTGTGCCTCACGCTGTACACCTTCATAGTAATGAGATGATTTTGTTGTTTGCAGTAACTCTAACACAGCACGAATTGTCGCCGGACTTTTCACGGCGATTTGTTTTGCGATTTGAAGCGTATCCTCTAAAAGCGACTCTTCGGAAAATACACCATTAACAAGTCCCCACTCTAATGCCTGTATACCTGTAATCGGTGTACTTGTTAGCATCATCTCGCAAGCCTTTGCTTTACCAACATAACGAGGTAAACGCTGCGTTCCTGCAAAACCAGGAATCAATCCAAGTGTTAACTCTGGCAAACCAAGCTTTGCACTTTCAGTTACAAATCGCATGTGGCAAGACATAGCGAATTCAAGGCCACCGCCAAGTGCCGCTCCATGAATTGCCGCAATGACTGGTTTTGAGCATTTTTCTACACGCTCAAAAGTAACTTGTCCAAGCTGTGCTAACTCGGTTGCTTGCTTCGCTTCCTCAACAGAAGTAAATTCTTTAATATCTGCTCCTGCTGAGAAGAAGCGCCCTTCGCCATGAAGAACGATAACGCGGACATTATCATCCTTTTCGACTTGATCAATTAATTCAGTAACGTCGTGCATAACTTGTGAAGACATAGCGTTAGCTGGCGGATGATTTAATTTCGCCACTGCGATATGATCTTCGACTGTTACAGATAGGAACTTCAACATGATCCCTCCCCATTATTAACGATGACCACAAGCTGAAATAAGCAGCCCATGCACCGTTTTTGAAAGTGCGACCAAATCATATTTATGATCGCTCATTACCCAATTGGTCACAACTTCATCTACTGTTCCAAAGATCATTTGTCTTGCCACACGGACATTTAAATCCGTTTGAAATTCGCCTTGCCTTATACCCGTTTCTAAAATCTCATCGATGACTTGTAAGTATCCTTTTAATACTTCATTTATTTTGAGGCGTAGTTCTTGGTTGGATTGTCTGAGCTCTAGTTGTGTAACGATAGCAAGAGGATCATTTTGTGACAACAGCAAGAAGTGCGTTTCTACCAACATAAATAACTTCTCTACAGCGCTCTCAATTCCTGCTGTTTTTTGACGAATTGTTTCAATAAATTCTCCCATCTTCTCTTGGAATAAGGAAATTAATATATCTTCTTTATTTTTAAAATATAAATAAATGGTTCCATCAGCTACCCCAGCCTGCTTCGCAATTCTAGAAACTTGCGCCTGATGATATCCATTCTCTGCGATTACAATAACCGCAGCATCAATAATTTGATTATATTTTGGTCTGTTTTTTTTCACTTTACTGTCCCCTTCAAGCAGATGACTGACTGAATGAGTGGTCATTCATTATTTTAATAATACTGACTATTTCAATAATTGTCAATCCTATATTTTCAAAAAGAAAGGGCCTTAGCCCGTTTGCTCATCCTCTTTCTTTTTCTGCTCTTCTTCTATAAGGACACGGCGTAAAATCTTCCCAACAGTTGTCTTTGGTAAATCACTCCGGAACTCATATATTTTCGGAACTTTATAAGCTGCTAAATATTTACGAGCAAACTGATCCAACTCTTCTTCAGAACAAACTTCACCTTCTTTTAAAACAACGAAAGCTTTTACAGTCTCACCGCGGTACAGATCCGGAACACCAATAACAACCACTTCCTGCACCTTTTCGTGCTCATAAAGCACTTCTTCAACTTCACGCGGATATACATTAAAACCACTAGCAACAATCATATCTTTCTTACGATCTTTTACATAGAAAAATCCATCTTCATCCATATAACCAACATCGCCAGTGTGTAGCCAACCGTCTTGTAATACTGCTGCGGTTTCCTCTGGTTTATTCCAATATCCCTTCATTATTTGAGGACCTTTTACAACGATTTCACCAATTTCACCTGAAGGTAAAGCTTCTCCCGTTTCAAGCGACATAATGCATGCATCTGTGTCTGGCCACGGAACACCAATACTTCCTGGCACACGCTTTTCCCATAAAAAATTACCATGTGTGACTGGAGATGACTCTGTCAATCCATATCCTTCTACTAACTTACCACCTGTAATCTTTTCAAATTGCTCTTGCACCTCTACTGGAAGCGGTGCAGAACCACTAATACAAGCGCGAATGGAAGAAATATCATATTCCTTAAGAAGCGGGCTATTTAAAAGGGCAATATAAATTGTCGGAGCCCCTGGAAATAGTGTAACTTTATGTTTTTTAATTGCTTCAAACACCATTTTCATATCAAACTTCGGAACAAGCACCATTTTATACCCTTGCATAATGGCTAAATTCATTACAGCTGTCATCCCATACACATGGAAAAACGGAAGAACACCAAGAATGACTTCTTCTCCCTCCGTGCAGTTATATAACCAATGCACGCCCATCAACGTATTCGATACAAGATTTTTATGCGTGAGCATAACTCCTTTTGGAAAACCTGTTGTACCTCCCGTATATTGTAAGAGTGCTAAATCATTTTCAGGGTCACACGGCACTTCTACCATTTCATCACTTTCTTTTTCTACCGATTTCCAAACATGAATCGTATCACTTTCCGTTACTGTCACAACAAGATTGCTTTGCTTCTTTTGTACAAATGGATAGAGCAAATTTTTTGGAAATGGCAAAAAGTCAGCAATGCGGGTTACAATAACATGCTCCACCTTTGTAGCAGACTGAATATTGGTGACTTTCGGGAAAACTAGGTCAACACAAAGAATAACTTTCGCCCCAGAATCATGGAGCTGATATTCTAACTCCCTCTCTGTATAAAGGGGATTTGTTTGTACCACTATACCACCTACAAGTAACGTACCATAATATCCAATCACAGCTTGCGGACAATTTGGTAACATAATCGCCACTCGGTCACCTTTTTTCACACCAAGCCTTTTCAGGTAATTTGCAAATCGTCTCACCTTACGATCTAACTCTGCAAATGTAATATCTTTCCCTAAAAAATGAAGCGCTTTCTTTTCTGGGTACCTAGAAGACATCTGCTGTAAATATACATGGAGCGGCTGCATCTCATAAGAAATTGTATGTGGAATTTCCTTTGGATAATTTTTTAGCCAAGGTTTTTCCATCCTTATTCCTCCTTCCTGTTCTTACAAAAATAAAATGAATGTCCATTCATGATGATTGTTTTCATTATATTATAGTCATAACAGTGTTACAATCATAATATTCTGACTTTTATTCAACTATTCACTTATAAACTCATCCTATATGTACTAGCTTAAAAATTCGCGAAAGGAAAAACCTCCTCCTTTCACGAATTTACCATATGAATGTAACCATGGGAGGGATAACATGTACCAAACAATTGAGGGGTTTTTAAGAACATGGAAATATGAGGCTGATTCTACACAAAGAGTGTTGGATGCATTAACTGATGAATCATTATCGCAAGAGATTGCACCTGGCCATTGGACTTTAGGCAAAGTTGCTTGGCATATCGTCACTGCGATTCCTGTGATGCTATCAGGGACAGGCTTACAATTTGATGGGGAAACAAAAGATTCTCCTGTACCAACTTCCGCAAAGACCATTGCAGAAAATTACCGTAAAGTAAATGCATCTTTTATTGAAGCGATTCAAACGCAGTGGACTGATCAAGATTTAACAACAATTAACGATTTCTTTGGACATCCCATGCCAAATTCTCTGTTTTTAATGACTCTCATTAACCATCAAAACCACCACCGCGGTCAAATGACCGTCTTAATGCGCCAAGCTAGCTTAAAAGTTCCGAGTATTTATGGACCTACAAAAGAAGAGTGGGATGCTGCTGATATGGAGGCTCCCGAAATGTAGTAACAAAAAAGACAAGGAGACTAAATACCTTGTCTTTTTCTGTAACTTGTTTCATGTGAAACTATTTTCTATACACCGATTACTTTATTAGCGAATATAAAGGACCGAACCACTTTGACATTTCTTCAGGAGTATTTAAGTCAACACTCTAAAATTACAAAGTAATAAGGCTAAAACATAGAAGTAAAAAAAGAGCTAGCATCATGCTAACTCTTTTTTTACTTCTTCTGGTCACGCTGCTAGATCCTCGTTCTCAATATTTTTAATTCCATAATAAGCAATTATAATACCAATAGCTGCAAGCACGAATTGAAGTGGGAGAAAGGTCGCTAGTGAAAACTCTGGTTGGCTTTGACATGCAATTGCCACAACAACTAAGGAAGAAAGAATTGTTGTTGGTACAGAATATTTACGCATACCAAAGTATAACGGAATTAAACTTGTTCCTGCAGCTGCAATGGCAAAAGGAACCACTTTTATACATTCTTGAATCAACGCATCTGTCGTTATTGTATTCGGAATAACTATCATATAGCTATTTAACGTAAAGAAAACACTTACTACAAAAATGTTAGATAATACAACTGTTATAAAGGTTAGCATTGCTGTAATTAATAACTTACTAGCGATGATTTTTTTTCGATTAATCGGATACGAAAACATGAGCAATATTGTTTTGTTTTTATATTCTTCAATTACTAATTTTGCAATTAATACTCCTGCAAAGACAATAAATGTTCCTCTCACCATTGTACTAGCCATTAAAAGCATCATTTGAGGATTTCTTAGTTCTAAATCCCCTTCGATTTGTGACACATAGCCTACAAAAAACAAAAGCGCAACCATCACTATATTTGCAATAATCGCACCCTTCACATACCACCCAAGCTTACATTTCTTCATTTCTAGCTTCATGAGTTGCAGCATTTCATTCCCTCCCTAGTTCATCTATATAAATCCATTTTAATTTTTCGACATCTAAATCCCTGTTATGCAGAATAAAAGGTAACCTAGACTCGTTTGCTC
>NZ_JBALQK010000063.1:0-177 GCF_036965845.1 Bacillus sp. JJ1127
TTATATAGTTTGTAAGAGTTTATGTAGGGATTGTATCTTAGGGATATTACATTTTGATTATGGGTTATTCTAGTTTAGCGATGCAATGGACCGTCGTCTTCAAAGTTGGGTATCGATAGATATAACGGCATGTTAACACTCTTTTTAAACAGACCTGTTTCAATTTCTTTTCCTTGA
>NZ_JBALQK010000063.1:230-6785 GCF_036965845.1 Bacillus sp. JJ1127
TCAATTTCTTTTCCTTGAAACAGTAATTTTTGAGGTATTCCGATATTAAGGGAAATGATGTTTGATAAGTATTACTCCTTTCTGTCTTTTTATATGGTTAATTATATCACAAAAATTGGAAATATTAACTAACTTAGCACAAGTAATAGGTTGCATCACGCATTCCTTCTCGTTTTTTTAATAGGAAAATCAACAGTTAAGTTTAACAGAGTCAAAAATAAAAAACCTGTCAAAATTGACAGGTTCATCGAGATACAATATGAAAGCTTTTCTAACTTTCCATAATAAAAAGGCAAGCAGACTTTTCGACTGCTTGCCTTTTTTCTATTATCCAAACTTACTATATATTATAGAGCTTGGAATGTTTCTGTTAATACAGGAACGATTTGTTTTTTACGAGAAACAACACCTTTTAAAGTAGCAGTATTGTTCTCTAATGCTACATTGTATGCTTTCTCAACAGCGTTTGCTGCTTTACCGATAGCAAGACCAACAGAATCGTTAGTTAAGATATCAGTTACAACAAATAAGAATAAGTCTAGACCTTTTTCTTCTACTACTGCAGAGATTACTTTTTCTAATTCCGCTTGGTGTACAAGAACGTCGTTTGTATCGACAGCGTTTACTTGTGCGATTTCAACTTTTGCATTGCCCATTTGGAATTCTTTTGCATCAAGGGAGATTAATTGCTCCATTGTTTTACCGCTTAAATCTGCACCAGCTTTTAACATTTCTAAGCCGTAGCTTTCTGCGTCAACACCAGCGATTTCCGCTAATTCACGAGCCGCAGCTACGTCTTGTTCTGTACAAGTTGGAGATTTAAATAGTAAAGAATCTGAGATAATTGCAGATAACATTAAACCTGCAACCTCTTTACGAATTGCAACGCCGTTTTCTTTGTACATTTTGTTTAAGATTGTAGCTGTACAACCAACTGGCTCACAACGATAGTAGATAGGATCGCTTGTCTCAAAGTTAGCAATACGGTGATGGTCAATAACTTCTAACACACGAACAGATTCGATATCGTTAGCACTTTGTTGACGTTCGTTATGGTCAACTAAAATAACATTGTCCACTTCGTTTGCAACTGTTTCAACAAAACGCGGTCCTTCTACTTTAAAATGATCTAACGCAAATTGAGTTTCACCGCTGATTTCACCTAAACGTACAGGCTCAGCATTCATTCCTAATTCTTTTTTCAACTCTGCATAAGCAATCGCAGAACAAATTGCATCTGTATCTGGGTTTTTATGCCCGAAAACTAATACTTTTTCCATGTTTTCCACCTCTTCATGAAAAGGATATCTTAAAGAAGCAAATATGACAATATTTTAAACACATTTTTTATAAATAAAATCAAGTTTCTTTCATTTTTACATAAAAACACTACACTTCGCCTACATAAGAGGAAAAAAACCTTGAAAGCATAATAAACTTATAAAAAAGCTATTTATTATAAGGAGGCTTTCTAATATGCCTAAAATAAAACTTGAAAATAATGTGGAATTATACTATGAAGATCAAGGAAAAGGTAAACCTGTTCTTTTTATTCATGGGGTTTGGATGAGTAGTCGCTTTTTTCATAAACAAATTCCTTATTTCAGTGATAAATACCGTGCTATTTCCATTGATTTACGAGGACACGGACGTTCTTCGCACATCGAAACTGGTCACACAATCACAAACTATGCTCATGATTTGCATACCTTTATAGAGGCTTTAGCGTTAAAAGATGTTACATTAGTAGGCTGGTCAATGGGAGCATTTGTTGTATGGGAATATATAAAACAATTTGGGGAACAAAATATACAAGGTTCGGTAATCGTTGATGAACTAGCATCAGATTTTAAATGGCCTGATTTCTCTATCGGTGCCTTTGATTTTCCAACACTGATTCATTTGATGAGAGAGATTCAAACAAATCAAACTGAGTTTCTAAAAGGCTTTATTCCTCTTATGTTTAAAGAACCCCTTTCCACAGAAGATTTCACCTGGATACTTGAAGAAGTCACAAAAGTTCCAGCATCCATTGCAAGCGCTATTTTATTTGATCAAACCGTTGTTGATTACCGTGAAGAATTAAAGACAATTACAAAACCAACCTTGCTTTGCTTTGGGAGAGAAGAAAAATTAATCCCAGTTGCTGCAGGAGAACATTTACACAAACACATTCATAATTCTCAACTCGTTATTTTTGAAAATAGCTGTCATTGCCCATTTTTAGAAGAAACCGACCATTTTAATAACGTGTTACATGCTTTTATTGAATCACTCTCATAATGTATTTCACAAACAATATAATGTGTTGAGACTTTAAAAACTTATTTTCTAGCCAACACAAAAAGGCCATTCAAAATGATGGCCTTTTTCGAAGTAATAATTCACCCTGGATATTAATTGAATTTTCAGAATAAAAACTTTAAAATGTGCTTGATACCATAAACTAAAATTTTATACTCTCATCAATCGGTACACTTTTTTTAGAAGTCTTGTCTTTCACCTCTTTACATCTCTCTTCCCAAAATTCAACACCTTCAATTCCTACTTTTTTAGGATTAAAAACAGGATCTTTCCCTTCTTTTTTCTGCGTTTCATAATCTCTTAATACTTTTAAAGCTGTCTTACTTAGCAGTAAAATCGCCAAAAGGTTAAGCCATGCCATACTGCCTATTCCTAAATCACCCAGATTCCATAAAAGAGAAGCTGATTCCACACTACCAATATAAACCATTATTAAAAATCCAATTTTCAAAACGGTTTTTAGCCATTTTAATTTTAATTTATGATCCAAGTAAGTAAGTGTAGTTTCTGCAATATAGTAATACGCTAGTAAAGTAGTGAATGCGAAGAAAAAAATAGCGATAGAAACAAATAATGGACCGAAACCTGTAACTACAGTTTCAACAGCTTGTTGGGTATATATTGGGCCTGGCTCAACATTCCCCATCGTTTTCACAATTGCATCTTTTCCATCAGGTATAACATTATACATACCGGTTATCAGAATCATAAGAGCTGTCGCTGTACATACAACAATTGTATCTATATACACAGAAAAAGCTTGGACTAACCCTTGTTTAGCAGGATGTGATACTTCAGCTGCTGCTGAACTATATGTTGCTTCTCCAACACCAGCAACATTTGAAAATACAGCCCTTTTTACTCCCCAGGCAATTGCCGCTCCAACAATTCCTCCAAACATTTCATTGATGCCAAATGCACTCGAGAAAATGAGCGCAAACATATGAGGAATTTCTGTCACATTTGCAATTAAAACGATACATGTCACTACGACATAACCGATTGCCATAAAAGGAACCAGAGTTTGAGAAACAATTGCAATTCTCTTTACTCCTCCAAATATAATCGCCGCTAGCAATATAACTAAAAGGATACCTGTTATATACTTACTTACACCTGATGAATTTTCAAATCCAACCGCAATGCTACTTGATTGAATTCCTGGTAATAAAACGCCATATGAAATCGTGACGACAATGGCCACAACTACTGCGAACCATTTTACCTTCAAGCCTTTTTCAATAAAGTATGGTGTACCTCCGCGATATTCATTTCCTACTTTACTTTTGTATAATTGGGCAAGTGTTGATTCAATGAATGCGCTAGCTGCCCCTAGTAATGCCATAACCCACATCCAGAAAACAGCACCTGGGCCTCCAAAAGCAATCGCTGTCGCTACACCAGCAATATTCCCAATTCCAACCCGGCCCGATAAGGCTAAACAAAATGCTTGAAATGAAGATATACCAGTCTCTGAACTCTTTCCTTCAAATAATAATTTGATCATCTCTTTAAAATACCGAATTTGTAAAAAGCGAGTCGCAATTGTGAAATACACACCTGCACCCAGCGCAAAAACAACTAATCCTATACTCCATACTTGTCCTACTAACCACTCTATTAACTTTTCCATCCCAATCCCCCTCATAATTGTGTTGAAAAAGATTTATATATTGCATGCTTAAAAACAAAACGGACAACTTCATCGTTCATTCAAGTTGTCCGTTAGCTTTCCTATTTGATCATTACTTTATATTCACCCAAACACTCTTTACTTCCGTGTAGTTATCAAGCGCATACGATCCTAATTCACGCCCAATTCCTGACTGTTTATAACCACCGAATGGTGCTGCTGGGTTTTCTAAATTGTAATCATTAATCCAGACTGTTCCTGCCTTTAATCTATTTGCTACTTGATGTCCAGTTTTAATATTTTGAGTCCATACGCCAGCAGCTAGCCCATAGGTAGAATGATTTGCCCTTTTAATTACCTCCTCAACTGAATCAAATGGCATGACTACAACGACTGGGCCAAATATTTCTTCCTTTGCAATTGTCATATCATCGGTAACATTTGTAAAAACTGTCGGCTGAACAAAGTAGCCTTTTTCAAATGCCTTTTCTCCGCCTACTGCAACTGTTGCACCTTCAGCTTTTCCTTGTTCAATATAATGTAGTACACGCTCTTGCTGTTTTTTAGAGACAAGCGGTCCCATTTCTGTGTCTTTTTCCATACCTGCACCAAGCTTTACGTTATTCGCCATGTTTACAAGTTCTTCTACTACTCTCTCATAATGTTTCCGATGAACAAATACACGGGAACCTGCACTGCAGTTTTGACCATGATTATACATAATACCTTGGAATGCTCCAGGAATAGCTTCTGATAAGTCAGCATCTTCTAAAATAATGTTAGGAGACTTACCACCAAGTTCTAGCGTTACATGTTTGATTGTTTCAGCAGATTGACGCATAATATATTTCCCTGTAACTGTTGAACCTGTAAAAGCTACTTTATCAATATCATGATGATTTACAATTGCTGCCCCAGCTTCTTGCCCAAAACCTGGAACAAAGTTTACGACGCCCTTTGGAAAACCTGCTTCTTTAAAAAGCTCCGCTACATATAATAAAGATAGCGGTGTTTGCTCTGCTGGTTTTAACACAATCGTACAACCTGTCGCAAGAGCCGCTCCCATTTTCCAAGCAGACATAACTAATGGATAATTCCAAGGAATAATTTGACCAACAACACCAATCGGTTCATGACGTGTATAATTTAAATAATCTTTTGAAATAGGTATTGTTTGCCCTAAAATTTTTGTAGCCCAGCCAGCATAATAACGATAATTTTCCACTGTCGCTGGAATATCATCTTCAAGTGCAACTTGATATGGTTTACCATTATCCAACGCTTCTAGCTGTGCTAGTTCTTCTTTATGTTCTTCGATTAAATCAGCTAGTTTGTATATAAGATGTGCTCTTTCAGCAGTAGTCATTTCAGCCCAGTGTCCCGCTTCAAAAGCCTGTCTTGCAGCTTTCACTGCTCTATCAACATCTTCAGCTTGCGCCTCACTAACAACAGCAAGAACTTCTTCCGTAGCTGGATTCAACGTTTCAAATGTTTTCCCGCTAATAGAAGATACAAAGTCACCATTAATAAACAGTTTGATTTCCTTATTTAAAAACTCTTTTACCCTTGGTTTCAATTCAATTTTTGTCGTTAACACGTTTTATACTCCCCTTTCATTACATAAATGAATTTATTTTATATAGCTGAATTTGCAGTAATTTGTGATAAAATATCTTGCAGCTTTTGATCTTCTTCAGGTGTCAATCCTAAGCGCGGATAACGAGATGGCCCTCCAGCTTGCCCATTTAATTCCATCGCCCGCTTCACAATTTGCACATATTTTCCTGACCCTTCAAGAAATGCGCAAAGAGGCAAAATTCTATCATTCATTTCCCAAGCTTTTTCTAACTCACCATTTTGAAAGTACTCATACATTTGTGTAACAAGTCCTGGAACTATATTTCCTGCCACAGAAACCCAGCCTGTAGCTCCTACTAAATAGGATTCCATAACTAAATCCTCGGACCCGCAAAAAACTTCAAAGGATCCTTTTCCCTTTCTCACCAAATCTCTCGCTTTGCGGATATCTCCGCTTGATTCTTTAATATGAGTCACCCTCTCACATTCTTTCCCAATACGAAGCATGAGTTCTGTACTCATATCGACACCAGATGTAAACGGATTATTATAGAGCATAATTGGTATATTTACAGCATTTGAAATTTCTTTGAAATGAAAATAAATCTCTTCTTCTTTCGGTTTACAATAATAAGAGTTAATAATTAGTGCACAATCTGCACCGTTCACCTCTGCATGTTTTGTATATTCAATTGTTTCTTTCGTTGTTTCAGCAGCAGTCCCGACAATCACAGGGATACGACCATCTACCTCTTTTAATACAGTTTCAACCATCTTACATCTTTCTTCTTTAGATAAACTCACAAACTCTCCCGTACTTCCATTGATTATAATGCCAGCAACCTTTTGCTTAATAAAGTAGTTAACGTTTTGCTTTACTCCGTTCCAATCAACTTCTTGTAACTCATTCATCGGTGTAATTAATACTGGAAATGCCCCTTTTATACTTTGCATCATCATCTCTCCCCTTTAAAATTACAATATTGTTTTTTCCTACTAGCAACCTTGTTCTTCATATGCAGAATATATAAATCCATTTT
>NZ_JBALQK010000063.1:6870-26328 GCF_036965845.1 Bacillus sp. JJ1127
GTTTTATGTCGGTTTTTTACTTGATGTATATAGTTCAATGTATAATGATTACTTCAATAGAAACCCTACTGGAAAAGGGTCAGTAGGATCTAATACAAATGTTTGCATACCTGTAATAAATCCTCTGCTTGTGAACGTAAATGTGTACCCATTCTCTATCTTATTCGTTTCTTTCAGTGTTAAAAAACTATTAAAAATACTCTCATTTATAAATGGTCTTTCCCTGCATACATCTTTTTTAGAACGATAACTCAAATAGGAAACCATTGTCGATTCAAACCCAGGTGAACGAACGATATATTCGTTATCCTGAAAGGTAATTGTTTTTATACGATTCTCTTTTATTTGGGCGGCGTCTACTAAAACTACTCTTTTTATCGAAAGATTGGATGGAAGAACTTCAAGCACCGCTTTTCCCCATCTCCTTAATTCAGAAATGTTTTCTATACGAATCTCTTTGAAAAATTCGTCCTTTTCAAACACAGCATATAATTGATCAGCTTGCATAAGAGAATACTGTATATTTCCGAATGCAGTACTCAATTGCAGGTTTTCTTCAACTACATAACATGGCTTACTTTCTAGTGAGACAGAAACTACTTCACTCTTTTCCATATTCGCAGTAACTGAAAATATGCCGCGAAGCGTTTCAATTTTATATTGATTGGACTCTCGTTTCTTTAACTGACCACTTTCTAGTAAAGTTGTTACCACAGCAACGATACCGCCATAATGAAAAGGAATGCTTCCCTCATGATCGAAAAATAATACGGCCGCATCCACTTCTTTATGGATTGATGGAACGACAACACATCCTTTTAGACCTGCAAATCCACGTGGCTCATTTAACAAAAGCTGAATCTCATCTATCCATCCACAAGAAATTTGTTCATGTAAGTGGTCCAAACTCTGATAATACATAAATGGGACATCTTTAATGACACGGAACGCTTCACCGGCTACGTGTACATCTATTGCTGAATACATCTGTTGAATATTCATTTTGCGTCCTCCGTTTCATGTTCCATCGGCGGAATAAGCAGAAAGCCTTCTTTCAGCGAGTCTTCTTCGTGGTAAATGAATCTGTGCATCCCCATGAGCCAAGCTGAACCTGTAATTTTTGTGACTACAGCCTCTATGTTCTCTACATATGTTGTCTCTAATACACATCCTTTAAATAATGATCCAACAATACTTTCATGAATAAATTCTTCCTGAATCGAAATTTTTTTGTTTGCATATAACACAGCTAATTTTGCCGATGTACCAGTACCACATGGAGAACGATCGATTCCTCCAGGGGGAACAACTACTGTATTTTTCACACTTGCTTTTTCATGAGTAGGATCCGTATAAAACTCAATATGAGTTAATCCTTTTATAAATGGATATTGCGGGTGAATAACCTCAAATTTTTCATTAATCGTATTTCTTATATGAATTGCTGTTTCGATTATTTGAGAAGCATTTTCTGGTATTAAATCTAATCCAACTGATTTTGCATCTATAATGGCGTAAAAGTTCCCGCCATATGCAATATCAGCATCTATACATCCAATTCCCTCAACATTCACACAAACACTCTTTAACAAGAACGCTGGAATGTTACAAAAAGATACTTCTTTTGCCTTTCCATTTTCAACAGAAATATCCACTTCAACCAGTCCCGCTGGTGTATCTAATTTTAATGACGTTACTGGCTCATAGACAGGGATTAAACCGGATTCAACTAAAGCAGTGCATACCCCGATCGTATCATGCCCGCACATTGGCAAATAGCCACCTGTCTCTATGTATATAACACCTATATCCGCTTCTGGATGGCATGGATCTGTTAACAACGCTCCAGACATCACATCGTGTCCACGCGGTTCGTTCATTAAAAATTGGCGTATCCAGTCATACTCTGTTTTCATATGAAGCATTTTTTCCGCCATTGTTGTTCCTACCAGCTTTGGCAGACCGCTGATTAACGTTCTTGTTGGATTCCCTCCTGTATGCGTATCAATTGTTGTAAAAACTCTTTGTGACCTCATCCGTTTAGCACCCTTTCTGTAAAACGATTAAAACGAAGTGGTTCAATAGGGATTGATGTTTCCTTTTCATTGATGAATTCTTCGACAATTTTCCCTGTAACTGCTGCGAGACTAATTCCATCGCCCTCATGACCTGCTGCAATATAATAATTCGGAAGGTGATCCACTCGTGAAATAATTGGTAAATGATCTTCTGTCCACGGGCGTAGTCCTGCATAGGAACGAATCACCATCATATCTGCCATTTTCGGGTAAAAGCGAATGGCACGATTCGCGATACATTTGATGACTTCATTATTTATTTTTGTATGGAATCCAACGAATTCTCTACTGCTTCCAATTAAAAAATTTTGGCTTTCCGTTGGCTCAAAAACAAGAGCTACTCCGTACTTTTCAGTCAATGAGTCAACCCTACGTTTCCCTCCAAATTTAGAAATTAAATAGCCGAATTCCATCACTTTTCGGGCCCCTACATGTTGCTGCCTTGAGGCAACGATAATATGCCCCTTTCTCGGCTTAATTGGTATAGAAAGATCCAACATCTCTCCAATTTTAGGTGCCCATACTCCAGCGGCATTGACAACGTGATCTGCCGTGAATGTTCCATTTGTTGTTTCTACAAAAAATGAACCATTTGTTTCTTTCTTCATTCTTTTTACTTCTGTCTGTTTGAAAGCCTTCGTTCCTAATTTTTTTGCCTCTTCAAGAAGTGAAAAAGCAAGAAAATATGGATTTACAGTGGAATCAGTTGCGCATTCTAGCCCACCTAACAAGTCATCAGCAAAAAATGGTGACTCTTCTCTTATATCTTGCCGATCAAGCATCCGAAATGGTAACCCTGCTTCTTTTTGACGATTCACCCATTTTTGCGCAGCCTCCATCTCCTCCTCTGACTCACAGACAAGAATGCTTCCTGGTGCTCGATATTCAAAAGGATGCTCTAATTCTTTACTCAGTTCCGTTACTAAATTTTGACTAAACAACGACATTTGACTATCAAAACCTGGGTCTTTATCAATGGCTAAAATATTGCCGTCACATCGTGAAGATGTACCGCTTATAAATTCTCCCTTTTCAATGATCGTTACGTCCCTTCCATATTTTGAAGCATAATAAGCAATAGAACAGCCAATAATTCCACCGCCAATTATTAAAACGTCACAATGCCTCATAACGTATACCTCCTTTCTTTAAAATCGCTCATTTTCTATTTATGCAATTGATATGCCAACTAAAATAAACCTTTTCATCGTAAGAAATACTGTATATTCCCGTTGACGTTACAATAAAAAAACGGGTATTAAGATTTGTTTTCTAATCAAGTGTAAAAAAATTTTGAATAATAAATAAATAGGTGTATTATATTTTTAGCAGTGTTAATAAATTTTTACATTCTAGGAGGACGTTATGACATTTTCATTGCCTTCAATAAAAGAAGCGGTACAACATTTTCTCACGGATACAACGTTTGGTACGAATCACATGGAAGAAAAAAATAACGAGTTTTATTACCATGGACTTCCTTGCCAAGTCGTACATGAACAAGATTCATTCTCTACCTTAATTGAAGCATTTTCTAATCATGCGGCAGTTGTTATTCTCAATACAAATCAAAATCCTGTATGCTGCATAACCGCTGCACAAATGATTCACTTTCTCCAAAATGCCTATAAACAATTACAAGCGTTTTATGAAACTGTCATTCAAACAACGGATTCTTCAGTCACTGTCATTGATGATCGTGAACGTGTTTGTACATGGACAGAAGGCGCTGAAAAAATCTTTTCAGTTAAGCATCAAGATATAATTGGACAACCTATTACTCATTTTTTTGATTATAAAAATCTAGAAATCTTGCAATCACTACATGAAGGCAAAAGTATTGTAGCCAAATACCATCAACCTCGTTCGGATTTATTTGTTTTAATTAATTCAAATCCTGTTTATTGTGATGATCAAATTATTGGTGCAGTCGTTTCTGAAACAGATGTCACAAACCAAGTTGTGTTGAATGAAAAGTTATTTAATATGTCTAGTGAAGTACACCGTTTAGAACAAGAAGTAGCAAAATATAAAGATGCATCCGATCCCTTTCAATCCATGAAAGGAAAAAGCTCTGTTATACAAAGAACGATTCATTTGGCTAGAAAAGTTTGTTCTGTAAAATCAACGGTTTTAATATTAGGTGAAAGTGGTGTTGGGAAAGAAATATTTGCGAAAGCAATTCACGAAGCAAGTGAAAAAGAAAATGCTCCCTTCATTTCCATTAACTGCGGTGCAATACCAGAAGCTTTATTTGAAAGTGAATTATTCGGGTATGAACGAGGCGCTTTTTCAGGCGCAAACAGTAAAGGAAAAAAAGGAAAGATAGAACTTGCTAAAGGCGGTACTTTATTTCTTGATGAAATCGGTGAAATGCCGCTCGATATGCAAGTGAAACTTCTTCGTGTATTACAAGAGCGAAAGTATTATCGCGTCGGTGGGGAAAAAGAAATTAACATTGATTTTCGTATTATTGCAGCTACAAATCGTAATTTACAAGAATTAATGGCACAAGGAAAATTTCGTGAGGATTTATATTATCGGTTAAATGTAGTTAGTCTGAACATTCCACCATTAAGGGAAAGACGAGAGGATATTATCGAATTAACATATTCTTTTTTAAACGATTTTTCAATCAATTATAAGCGGCCAATTTATGAACTACCTCCAGAAGTTATGCATGAACTCCTTCACCACAATTGGCCGGGGAATATTCGCGAGTTACGCAATGTCATAGAAAGGCTTGTTGTATTCGCAACAGATGGTGTAATCAAGCAAGAATATTTACCTTTTCATACAAACAGTGCTTCTCAAGAACTAACATCCCATTCGTCATTAGGTGGTAACAACACTATTTTGACCTTACAAGAAGAAATGGAACAACATGAGAAAAAAATACTCGAAAGAGCTTTGAGAATTTTGAATGGGAATAAACTAGAATGCGCGAAGCAACTTGGTGTTACAAGGGCTACCCTATATAATCGCTTAAAACGACTCGGCTTACATTAAGTTCTCTCCCTTCTCTATATTGGCATACTTTTTGCATTATATTTTTGTAAACCGAACTAGAGGAGGAATACAAATGTCTAACAAAGAGAACTTCATTGTTTGTCGTTGCGAAGAAGTTACATACGGGCAACTTCAATCTACAATTACTGAATATAATTGCTCGGCACGGGAATTAAAGCTAAGAACAAGAGCGGGAATGGGTTTTTGCGGAGGACGTACATGTAGAGTAGTAATAGACCGAATGATAGAAAGTGCCAATCCTGGAACATCACCTCATGAGATTCCATTAAAATATCAACCACCAATACGGGCGGTAACTTTTGGAACAGTAGGTGAAAATCAATGACTAGAATTTTACATCATCCTATTCTAGGTGATTTAGACAATCAAAAACGCACTTCTTTCCAATTTGATGGAAAGAAATATGAAGCATATGAAAATGAAACCATCGCTGCTGCACTTTTAGCAAATGAAATAAGAACTTTGCGTATTCACGAAGATAGTGGCACACCTAGAGGGATTTATTGTAACATCGGACATTGCTCAGAATGCCGCGTAACAGTTAATCATCAAACAAATGTAAGAGCATGCTTAACAGTAGTAGAAAAAGATATGATTGTTGAAAGTAGCAAACAACATCCGAATATTATAAGAAAGATGGTTGAAAAGCGATGATTGATGTAATTGTAATTGGTGCGGGACCAGCAGGATTAGCAGGAGCAATCGCTTGTGCTAATTCCGGCCTCAAAGTAATTGTTGTTGATGAATTTATAAAGCCTGGTGGCCGATTATTAGGGCAACTCCATCAAGAACCTACTGGCGAATGGTGGAACGGAATAAAAGAATCAGAACGCCTTCATCAAGAAGCAAAAGCACTTTCTGTTGATATTCGGTGTGGTGTATCCGTATATAATTTAGAAAAAGCTGAAGACCTTTGGTATGTACATACAAACATAGGTACGATAGAAGCTCCTTTTATATTACTAGCTACCGGGGCAGCTGAATACCCTATCCCACTTCCTGGATGGACTTTGCCCGGTGTCATGTCAATTGGTGCAGCTCAAGTTATGACGAATGTTCACAGAGTTCAAGTTGGCAAAAAAGGGATTATTATCGGCGCTAATATTTTATCATTTGCGATTTTAAACGAACTGCAATTAGCAGGCATTACTGTTGATCATATTGTACTCCCTGAAAAAAGTGATCTTAGTCAAAAAGCTGGTGAACCTGAGGAAGTTTTAAAATCACTATTGAACGCAGCTCACCTCGCTCCGTCAGCCCTACTTCGCATTGGAAGCCGCTTCATGAAAAAGGATTGGTTTAGAAAAATCGGTTTGAACTTTTATCCAAATAACGGCATAAAAGTAAACGGCACACCTCTCCATCTTCGTAAAGCGGCGCTTGACATTATCGGAACAGATAAGGTAGAAGGTGTTCGTGTGACCAGTATTGATGCGAAAGGTGACATTATTGTAGGATCAGAAGAAGTATATGAAGCAGATTTTGTTTGTATAGCAGGCGGCTTATATCCCCTGGCGGAGCTCGCCGCTATTGCAGGCTGTCCATTCCAGTACATCCCTGAACTTGGCGGACATGTGCCTCTCCATTCAGAGGCAATGGAAACCCCTCTTGCTGGATTATTTGTAGCTGGAAATATTACTGGAATTGAAAGCGGAAAAATTGCTATGGCACAAGGAACTGTGGCTGGGCTTTCAATTACTAAACATGCTTGTGCAAAATCAAATTCAGTCGACCAACAATTACAACAAGCAATTCAAAATGTTCACGCCGTCCGCCAGCAAGCTGTCATTCAGTTTAATCCAAACATTGCTGCTGGTAGACGGAAAATGAATGAAATTTGGCGTAATTATCCTTCACATGATGTTAAACAAATTATATAGTTTATTGAAAATAAAGAGTGCCTAGCTTAGCTGGGCACCTTAATGAAAAGAACAGTATGTACTTCACGCTTCTTCTTACTCGTTATACATTTTTTGAGTAATGACTACTTGTATTACTCATACCTGGATTTTTAGATAAAAATAAGCCTATACCAAATAAAATTTTTACAGCACCATCAGCTACCGCAATATATATAAATGGTGTTTCTGCTTGAATAAAACCAAACAATGCAATGATTACTAATGGAATTGAAAGATATATCATGCTCTTCCCATGTACGAGTGCAAATGGAATAAAATGAATACCTGTCGCAAGTAAAGCTCCTAGCCAAATCATACGATAGTCGTACGTTTCAAAGTATCTCCCTGAAATTAAACCCATAAGTACAAATAAAAGAACAATAGATAAGTTCGACACTTTAGATTGAAATTTAGACATAGGGCCAAAAGAATATTTTTTCCTTACAGATTTGCTACCTAAAATAAATTTAAAACCGACAAAATAGCCGACCAAAAAAACTATAGGGTGAATAAAATATTTTCCGCCTACAACGGCTGCTGCAATGATAGTAATTCCTACCCATATTAACCATATGCCACAAATGCGTTTATTTAAAAACTGTAATGCCTCTCCCTCCTCATACCCTAATTTCTTCGCTAACTTTTGTAACACTTTCATCATTCCTTTTATAAATTATCTTATAATTCATATCAATCTAATTATACGATTATAACAGTGCCCCTGCTAGTTTAATTTAACAAAATTATACAAACAACAAATCACCTCTTAAATTCCCGACTTAACTCCATTACAAAATGCACATACTAAAAAGAGCTGCTGAGATTACTCTCAGCAGCTCTTTTTTACTATTCATCCGAGTTATTAAAATTCGCTAGCGCGATAATACCTTCTTCATCATCTAATTCAAGCTGTAATCTTGCAGCGAATGGATTGACATTGTACTCTGTATCAAGCCATACGCGGAGTGCTTCAATTAAGTTTGCTTGAATTAAAATTTGCCTGCGACCATTAACTTCTACTTCAGCAGAAAAACCATAGTCATCATCATACATCAGCTCAACTAAAACTGCTTCTGGACCAACTTGTCGCTTTTCAGCAATGTATACACACAGTGCGTTTATAAGCTCTTGCTCGGAAATTTTTATCTTCTCCATGCTGCTTCTTCCGCCTGTTTCTTACGTTGGTTTTTGAAATATTTAAATGCTCGAACCGCTAACATTACGATACCAGCCATTACTAACATATTTACCATAAACGCTAATATAGAACCAAGTGCTCCCATATTTGAGAATAAGCTTCCCATCAATAGACCACCAAGACCACCTAGTAATAAACCTTTCATAAAGCTTCCTTTATTACTTTTTGGTGCTGTATTTGTCGCTTTTGTTTTTTTGTCTGGAGTTGTTTTTTGTGCATTTACATTAGAATCTTTTTTGTTTAAATCCACTTTTGACTTTTGTCCTGAACTTGGTGTATATGATTTTTGACCAGATTTGTAACTTTTCGCTGCTGCATGATCTACGAAAACAAAGCTGCTAGCCCCAAAAACAACCATAAATGCAGTCATTACTGTAACCAGTTTTTTTAACATAGTGTACCAATTCTCCTTTTACTATAGATATATGTGAAATCTATCTTTCTTTAAAGCAAGAATGATAGATTCATTTTAAAGCTAAATAAAAAGTTCTTATGAACCTATTATATGAACTTTTTCAAAAATAAGCAAGTGTTATTTGTTCGTGACAATTTCACAACAAAGGAAAAATTAAACAAAATAGAATTGACTTTACACAAAACAAAACATATTATATGGTCATAAGAACTTTTATAATTTTTGGAGGTGAAAAGATGGAAACATTTCATCTCACACGAAACGAAATGGCAACGCTCCTTCTTTCTCTAAGAGGATGGAATACAAAAAAGCCTCTTAGTATTTTACAAGAAGCTTGGGCAAAGTCTCATAAAAAAGATATTGAAAGCGGACAAAGTGTTACAGCTTTTATAACAACCGCACTCTCACCTATCTTTGAAAAACTGATAAAAATTGAAGACACAGATATTGGCTTTTCTTTAAATGAAATTGTTGCGCTTGGTAATCAAATTGAAAATACCAGTTTCTCTGTAACTGCTATGCAAAACTGGGTAAAACGAGATATAAAAGAAATGATTGGTTCTCCGCAAAAAGGAAAGAAATATTCGATTGAACAAGCGGCTTTACTATTCATCGTTGAAGATTTAAAAACAGCACTTGATTTTGAATCTATTCGTAAGTTGTTAAGGCTCATTGTAAATGACCCGGCAGATCGTAGTGACGATTTAATTAATCCTGTCCATCTATACGTCGCTTATTCTTCTTTATTTGAAGAGGTGAATCAGGGAGATTGTTTACAACTAAACGCGACTCATACCATCCATACGATTGAAAATATTGTAAAAGAAAAAGCAGATAAAATCGCAAGTCAGTTTGATCAAGTCAATAACGAGCAACGCGAGGCTATTCGTAACGCCATTATTATCGCAACACTTTCTGTACATACCGCATATGTACAAATGTTAGCAAAGCGTTATGTCTCCGCAACACTATTTTTACAAAATTTAGATGTGAAGCCATAAAAAAGAGGAGCGCAATGCGCTTCTCTTTTTTTGAACTTTTGTATTATAAATCATACATATACTCTCTCCGCGGTAAATGAACTACTTTTTGCACATACTTTGCAGTCTATAGTATCAAAATAACGGTTTCTATTTATACAAATACGTGTCTCTCTTTATAGATCGCAAAATCTCCTTTTATCTCTCTTCTCCCCGAGAAAAAGATATAATTGCGCTAATTCCGCTATTTCAACCATTTTCAAAATAGCATCTAATATTACTTCATCAATTAAGCAAAGAAAATCTCCCACTGTTCATTCTTCTCTTCTTTAAAAGAAGTTTTGTAATACTAGGGCTATAATTTTTTTCTTTTATCTTCTAAAAAATAGCTCACTTACAAGATGAGAAAATTCTAATATACTTTTCATTCTATCTTCATTAAGCTTTCAGACCACTTTAATTTCTGCGCTTTACTATAAGTAATACAAACACAAGGGAGATGATGAAGCTAAAATAAACTTTCAAATTTGTACGTTATGAGCGTTATGCGAATCTCATTTTTTCCAGTTATGAAAGAAACACAAATATATGGCAGGAGGTGAGAATATGAAGAAACAAAAAAAGAAGCGTACAAAATTCCGCTGGCTTATATGGATAAGTGTTATTTCTATCTCCTTGGCAATATTCCTAGGAACTCTTGGATTGCACATGGAAAGATGGCATCATGAAAAACGTGAGGCCTTTGCCGTGGAACATAGTGGACAAGCTTCTTACTCTAAAGACGAAAGACATCATATCAAACAAGAGAATTTCGAAAACGGGAAGCCTGTTCAACATTATGAAAAACATCATGAAAAGCATCATGAAGAAAAATTTGATGGGATTTTCCTTATCCTTTTCACAATTGAGTTAAGCTCCATTCTTTTAGGATGGTTTATTCTCAAAAAAGCAAAAGGCCAAATGATAAGAAAGTGGATTGGTATCCTTCTTATTATCATTGGTGTATTACCACTTCTTCCCCTTTTCGCTGTCGTGGTATTTCCAATTTGGCTGTATAAAAAAAGAAAACAAAACTCGCTACAATCTACAACTGACTATACAATGGACAGCTATTTAGTCCTATCAAATAATAAAGCGGATATTCTTGATCAATGGGAAAAACAAATTCGTAAGGAGGAGAAATAAAAATGAGTATTTTTAAAAGAATTAAAAACATTGTAATCGCTGATGTGCATGAAACTTTAAATAAACTAGAAAATCCGGTAAGTATGTTAAAACAATACATACGAGAAACGGAGCAACAAGTGGAAAAAGCACAACAAGCTTTATCTCAGCAGCTATTCTTAGAAAAAAAATATGAATCGCTTATTACAGAAACAGAGGCTGTTATTGCAAAAAGAGCTCGTCAGGCTGAGCTTGCGGTGTCCCGCAATGAAGATGATATGGCACAATTGGCACTTCAAGAAAAAATTGTGCATGAGAAAAAGCTAGAAATGTATCAAGAACAGTACAATGTAGTAAAACAACAAACTTCAATCTTATATGAACAAATTGATACACTACAAAAAGAATACCAAGAATTACAATATAAAGAACTCGTGCTTGTTTCTAGATTACATGTCGCACGTACAATGAAAGAAAACAATAAAGTCATTGCATCTTTTCATACAGAAAATGCCGCAAAAGGTTTCGCAAGAGTAGAAAGTTATATTCAAAAAGTAGAAGCTGAGGCCTCTGCAAGTAACTACTTTAATCAAATAAAGCCTATTTCTTATACACACGATACGGAAATTGAGCTAAAAGAAGCAGTACAAAAAGAATTAGAAAAATTAAAAGTACAGAAGTAAAAACTATTCGCTCGTTTCATTTTTTGAGACGAGCGAAAAATTTTTTTACAATCATAAAATGAATCTTTTAAAATAGATAAAAAATAAACATTCAATATATAAAGAATAGGTGTTTTTTCAAAAATTCACCCCCATTCTTTTATAATTTCTCGTATACTTAACATGTAAGGAATATTTTTTCTCTTACTCCTAAAAAATCTCATATATAGAAGGTGCAACATGTTAGAAAGTTTTATTCATTCTGTATTACAATTTTTAGAAGGACTAGGTTACTGGGGCATTATGTTCGGGCTCATGATCGAGATTATCCCAAGTGAAATTGTTCTTGCTTATGCAGGATATTTAGTATCCACAGGAAGCATCTCATTTATAGGAGCTGTTGTATTTGGTACAATTGGTGGTGTTATTGCGCAAATCTTTATTTATTGGATTGGTCGATACGGTGGACGTCCTGTATTAGAGCGTTATGGTAAATACATTTTCATTCATAAAAAACAAATCGATGCTGCAGAAGCATGGTTTAATCGTTATGGAACTGGTGTTATTTTCACAGCACGTTTCATTCCTGTTGTTCGTCATGCCATTTCAATCCCTGCCGGAATTACAAAGATGTCATTTATACGATTCGTTAGCCTTACAGGACTTGCGATTATCCCATGGTCCATTATTTTTATCTATTTAGGTGAAAAACTAGGAGAAAATTGGGGTAATATCAATGATGTTGCTGGACCATATGTCAAATCATTTGCCATTGGTGGAATTATCCTTATTACTTTATACTTCGCTTTAAAAATATGGTTAAAGAAGCGAAAAAAACGTGCTTAAATTTAAAAATTATATATCTCAAATACTTTCGCTACAAGCTCATATTCAATTAAGAACTTGTAGCGTTTTTATTTTACATTGCTATTGAGATGAATTCGTATATTCATAATATGATAATTGACGTCCGTCATAATCCACATCTTTTATGTACTTAAATCCAACCTTTTCTAACACATTCTTCGATTTCTCATTCACAAGTTTAATTCTTGCGACTACTTTTTTGACTTTTAAATCCTGAAAAGCATATTGAATCGATGCATGGACAGCTTCTGTAGCATATCCATTTCCCCAACACTTCGGATCAAGAAGATACATAATTTCCACATCTTCTGTTCCATCCATATACCTTAAACCACAATGCCCTATCATTTCTCCCGTTATATGATTAAATAGGAACCATACACCAAAGCCATTCTTTTCCCAATGTGATATAAACTGTCCAACATATTGTTCTGTTTCTTTCCGTGACATGCCCCTAGATACTGCAAGCCATTTACCAACTTCATTGTTTTTCACTATTTCATAGAATTCATCAATATCTTCTATGCTCGGTTTTCTCATAAAAATTCTTTTCGTATGAATTATATTCCCTTTCACCTCTATAGACATATCATTTTCCCCTTTAGTCAAAATTTCATCTTACATCCTAGTAAATTATACCATATAATCCTTTTCTCTCTCTTTGTATCCACGACTATAAAATGATATATTTTTATACGCAAAAAACAGACTATCATACAAACGAAGTCTGTTTTTGCGTACCGTATTTTATTTTTGTATATCTACCCATTTCAAACTTGTCGCTGGACCAAATTGGTGCACATATAGATCTTTCACATACGGCTTTTGTAAATATGATAATCCATGTTGGAACACCGGTGCAATCACCGCATCATCAAGCAGTATTTTTTCCGCCTCATGCATTGCCTTCCAGCGTGCCTGTTCATCGTTTCCTAGTTCCGTTTTTACCTTTTTAATTAAAGTATCATATTCTGGATTTGCATAACCTGTATTATTCACACCACTTTCTGAAACGAAAACTTCTAAGTATGTCATTGGATCTGGATAATCCGGCAACCAACGAGATAACGACATTTCATATTCTTTCTTTTTCTCTAATGCTAGTTTTTGCGAATGAGGCTGCAATTTTATTTTTATCGTTAATCCTGGCAGACTCTTCTCTAATTGTTCTTTAATATACTCTCCTACTTTTTTAAAGTTTTCTAAATCATAGTTTAACAGTTCTAATGTAACTTCATTTACTCCTGTCTCTTGTTTTGCTTTTTCCCAATATTCTTTCGCTTGTTTTACATTCGTTTTATTAAACTCCGCTCCAGTTTCTCTAAAGTCTTTCTTGTCTGGCCCTTTTAAAAATCCATTTGGCACATAGTAATTGGCAGGTACTGATCCATCATTTAAAAATGAAGTTGCAAGTCCCTTTTTATCAAACGCCATACTAAGCGCAAGGCGGGCATTTTTATTTTTAAGAATCGGTACATTTTCGTTAAAGCGGAAGAAATACATGACAGGATCTGTATATTGTTTTAATTCTTTATCGTTCTTGTATTTATCAACAAACTCTGTTGAAATCACAGCGCGGTCAATTTTATCTGTCTGATATAAATTTACAGCAGTAGAAATTTCTTTTACAATTTGATAATTTACTTCATCTAATTTCACTTCTTTTTTATCCCAATATTGATCGTTTTTCTTCATTGTAAAACTCGCTTCATGCTTCCATTCTGATAATGTAAATGGTCCATTATACACAGTTTTATTTGCTTCTAAACCATATTTATCCCCTTGTTCTTTTGCATATTTTTCATTAATTGGGTAAAAAGATGGTAAACAAAGTAATTTAGTGAAATATGGTACAGGATGTTCTAATTCCACAACAAATGTTTTATCATCTTGTGCTTTCACTCCTAATTCTTCTAGTCCCATTTGCTTCTTATTGATCTTCTCTGCATTTTTCACATCATACATAATATAAGCATATTGGGAAGCTGTATCTGGATTAATAAGTTGCTTCCAAGCATATACAAAATCATGAGCTGTCACTGGATCTCCATTAGACCATTTTGCATCACGCAAATGAAATGTATATGTTTTCCCATCTGTACTAACCTCATGCTTTTGTGCAGCTCCAGCAATCACTTCATCATTTTTTGATAATCTGAACAGCCCCTCCATCACATTATTTAACACGTTAAACGAAACAGCATCTGTTACTTTTACTGAATTTAATGACGGAATTTCACCAGTTTCTGTTAACTGTAATACTTTCTTCTCTTCTTTCGGTTTTGTAGTTGTTTTTTCTTTTCCACAACCAACTAAAAAGGAAGAAACAAGTAGAGTACTAACCAATGAAAAACGAATGACCTTTTTCATTTAAAAACCCCCTATCTTTTCAATTAAGGCAAATAGCGACGAGCGCCAGCATATTCTTCTATATATCCCGGCGTGTCTACTGGAATGATCTCAACAGCTCTTTCTGCTTTTGGAGAATGAATCATTTTCCCATCCCCAATATACATACCTACGTGATGAACACTTCCTTTCCCCTGATTATGAGCAAAGAAAATTAAATCACCTTTTTGTAAGTTTTCTTTATCAACCGCAATACCAGCTTTTGATTGTGGACCTGAATCACGAGGGATTGTAATACCATGTGATTTATAAATTGTATGTGTAAATCCAGAACAATCGAATCCAAAGCCACTTGTGCCAGCCCATATATATGCTAATCCTAAAAATTGCTTTCCAGTGTTCACTAAGTCATCACCTGTTGGAACTGGTATTTCATTTTGCGCAGCATAAACAGTACCATCTTTTTTCCGCAACCATGCCTTTTGGCCATTTGGTAGTAATACACGATACGAAATCGCATCTTCACTTAGAAGTGGTAAGCGTGTATTATAGCTCACTTCTAAAGACTTATTTTGATCAGAAGGATTTATATATAAAATAGCTGTTGGTTTTGTAATCAACACGAATGGTTGATTCTTTTTATCGGCAAATTCTTGCGTGTACGTTAATTGTTTTGCAGGCATCCATCCAGGATACCCCTCATCATTTCTCGGCGTCGGTTGCCCATGCACCACTACTTTCACCCATTCACCTTGTTCCTCAACAACCGTTACTTCTTGACCTAGTAAAGCTTGCGTTTCTAGTTTATTTGTATTTGTTAACCAAAGTTTTTCATCAAGCGTCATTGATTTGGTCCATTTCCATAGATCAACAGGGTTTGTTGCACTTGGTGCATCAATTGGACGAAGTAAATTTGGTCCAGTCCACAGCGTTGCAGCCGCAACGTCTATAAATGCTATATTCTCTTTTTTCTCTTCGGCATTTACTACTGATAAAGATGAAAAAATGAATAGTGTCGTTAAAAATACAGCCCCCATTTTTTTCATAAGCACCCTCCTTAAAAGATAGTTTGCTAAATGAATACATTCATTAAAAATAGTAAGCCCTCTAAGATTTTATATTCATTGCATGATGCAGGGTTACCTTTGGTCCGCTATAAGTAATTCCACTTGGTTCTTCCATTAACCATAATGGAGCATCAAGATCAAAATAGTGAATGTTCGGATGGGCAGCAGCTAAATGCGCAATAGCTGTAACGGAAAGCGATGACTCCATCATGCTGCCAACCATACACTTCACACCAGCAGCTTCAGCAATATCAGCAATTTTCCACGCTTCTCGTATGCCACCGCATTTCATTAATTTAATATTTAATAAATCAGCATACTGACCTTGAACGAGCTTTAATGCATCCTGCGATGAAAACACACTTTCATCCGCCATAATTGGTGTCTGTACATGATCTTTTACATACTTTAATCCCTCCCAATCTTTGGCATGAACGGGTTGCTCTACAAATTCAATATTTAAGTTTCTATTCTCCATTTCTCGAATAATCGCAACAGCTTCTTTTGGTCCCCATCCTTGATTAGCATCTAATCGTAACGTAGTATCCTTTGGAACAATATTTCTAATTGCCTCAATCCGCTCTAAATCTAAATTTGCAGATTTACCAACTTTTATTTTCAATATGCGAAACCCTTTTTCCACGTGATTTTTTGCTTCTTTTGCCATTAATAAAGGCTCGTCAACACTTACTGTAATGTCTGTTTGAATCTCTTTCTTTCCGCCTAATAACGCATACAATGGTATGTGATAAAACTGACAATACACATCATATAAGGCCATATCTACTGCTGCCTTCGCACTCGTATTCCCTACACAACTCCTTTGAATGTGTAACAACAATGTCTGAAGTTGCAGTATGTCTTTCCCGATTAATACAGAACGAATTGGTCCCAAAATTGCTTCTTCAATCCCACCAGCAAAGTCTCCTGTAATAACTGGAGTCGCAGTCGCGGCTCCTTTCCCTACAATACCTTCATCTGTATGGATAAAAACATCAATACTTTCAATGTCAGTTACAGTGCGCAACGCCGTTTTAAACGGTGTATGGAGTTTAATATAACGACGCTTCACTATTAAATTGGTAATTTTCATTTCATTCATCCTTTCTCTGTCCAATAAAAAAATCCAGCCATAAGAATGAATCTTACGGCTGGATTTTGTCTATGAATGTGTAGACAAAGCAGCGATTTGATTATATTTTTTTTGCGCATCTTTTAATGCTACAAGCAATGCTTTTTGAGATGATCCAAAATAACGATTTTTAATTTCTGCTACTAATTGCGGATCATTTATATTTTTATGTAGAAATAAATGCTTTACGAATTGAGCTGTTAATGAAATGGTCGCTGAACAATCCGCATCCATAATTTTCCCTGTATCCTTTTCAATAACGAATGCTACAAAATAACTTTTAAATTTTTCTGTAATTGGATTATTTTGAGGTGCTTTCGCATCCCCTACGATATAAATCGTATTAGAAGCGTACACATATATCTTCCTTTCTTATACGAGGATAACGGTTTTCTTAACAGTCGTATGAGCTGAGGACTCATCGTTTATTAAAAAATGTATCCGCTTACTGTAAGTATATATAATTAACAGAATTTTAACAATATTTATTTTGATATATATAACTAAATAACCAATCTCTGAAAATATATAATCCGCATGACTTACACACCCTGCACTTGAACTTCATGCAGCTATATACACAATTTCATGATTGATTTTTAACCTTGCCGCATCATGTATAATAATAAAGCGATGCCGCTTTCACCAGTCTTTAAAAGAGATGAAATATGTATTAATTCGTATAGATTCAGTGCTTCAAACTTCACTTTTTCTATAACACATGAAAGAATCACTAACTTGATAAAAATAGCTGATGGATGCAAAAATCGCTCATTGTAACGATATGTAATTGCCCCTTGTATCATGACACTTACATTCCCGTTGATACTTTTCATTCATTTTTCTATCCCATATATAAAGTCTGCTTTTTTCAGATAGCTCCCTTAAAAAAATTATATTACCTACAAACGTTCAGTTATGATATGCCTGTTTTCGAAAAGCATTTGGTCCAAAAAAGCAGTTAGCTATTCGCTAACTGCTTTCATTTCAACATTTCATATTTATTTAGGTAGGACAAATATAGTTTCATTCGGCTTAGAAAATTGATACTCTTTCCTCGCAAGCTTTAAAATTTCTTCTTCATTGTCCGTTAAATTTTCAACTTCACTCTTTAAATACCGTGAATCTTTTCGTAATGATAGCAATTGCTTTTGCTGATTTTTAATCGTATCTCGCTTTGTTTGAATTATTTCTTCTTGTTTAGTAAGGATATAGTGAACATAAAAAGTTGCCGAAAAAATAAAAATAAAAGCTAAAATAAACCGCCTTATTTTCTTCTTATTTATAACTCGATATTCATTAGGCTGCGATTGATGTTGCGGCATATTAGGAACATTTACTTTCTTGAGTTTCCCCATGTTTTAAATCCCCCTAACCCATTTTATCTCACTGCCTCTCCTATGGCTCTTACTAACTTAAATTCTCTTTTTCTAAAGTAGGCTCCTCTATAAAAAAATCTCATAAATTAACCAATTAGAGATAGCTTTCGACGACATCTCTACATTTCAGATTAAAATTTTATTTTTTGTGCTGTAAAATCGTACTTTATGCTGTTCCCTCCTCTAAATGTCCAATCACGCCTAGTACAATCTTCTCCACACATTACTCCTCCAATTGAATAGTTTAGTATAAATTGCTTATAAGGGAGGGAAATATATGCATTATCGCACATTAGGAAAAACAGGTATAACCGTTTCTGAAATTGGATTTGGCGCCTGGGCAATTGGCGGTGACGAATGGGGACCTGTAAATGATGAACATTCTATTACTGCAATGAGAAAGGCATTAGAATGCGGAGTGAATTTTATTGATACCGCTGATGTATATGGTTTAGGGCATAGTGAAAAATTAGTCGCACAAGCAATAAAAGAGCATCGAAATGATATTATCCTTTCTACAAAGGGCGGATTAATTGGTCATCACTATGATCCCGATGGAAAACCTGTCTATGATACAGCCGAAAAAGTAATCGCAGTCTTTGAAACTAGCTTACTTCGCCTGCAAACAGATTATATCGATGTTTACTTTTGTCATATTTGGTGGGACAAAAAAGAAGAAACAGAAGCGTTCCTTCGCGCATTTGAAATATTAAAACGAGATGGAAAAGCAAGAGCTGTCGGTGTTTCTACACATGATTTACAATATATAAAAAACTTTAATAGAAACGATGAAATTGATGTTGTACAGCTCGACTATAATATACTAAATCGAAAGCCAGAAGAAGATATATTACCTTATTTACAAGAAAAAAATTTAGGAGCTGTCATACGTGGTCCATTAAAAATGGGAATATTAACAGGGAAGTTCACAAAGCAAACAACATTCCCTGATGGTGATTTACGTCAAGAATGGCCGAGAGAAATATGGTTTCAGGAGGATTTACAAAAGGTAGAGAAACTAAGATTCCTTTCTAGCGAAAACCGCAGTCTAGGGCAACTCGCACTTCGCTATGTGCTCTCACATCCAGCAGTATCTATTGCAATTCCTGGTGCCAAAACAGAAATACAAGCGAAAGAAAATGCAGCCGCCTCTATTCGCCCGCTCCTATCGGATGAAGAATTAACATATATAACAAAACTTTAAAACAAAACCAGCAGTTGTAAAAACTCACTGCT
>NZ_JBALQK010000064.1:0-9804 GCF_036965845.1 Bacillus sp. JJ1127
ACTTATGGGACAGCCCCTTCTTTCTTTATATTCTATATACGGACAGCTGTGCCGCTTACCGCAACCATTAGCATTCCTTCGCGAACTACCTCATAGTCTACATCAATGCCCACAATCGCGTTTGCACCTTTTTGCTTCGCAAGAGTTTTCATTTCTTCCATCGCAATATCACGCGCTTCTTTTAACTTACTTTCATAAGCACCAGCACGGCCACCAACAACGTCACGAACAGAAGCAAATAAATCACGAACGATGTTAGCTCCCATAATTGCTTCTCCGTTTACGATATCAATATACTCTTCAATTTCTTTTCCTTGAATAACAGAAGTTGTTGTAACGATCATAATATATTTCCTCCTATGTATTAAGCTTATAAATGTTACAAAAGCCTTAACTTGCGCAATGCTTTCCGTTAATATAATACGCTGACTCTGTGAAAACCGTAAACACAACCTCTACTTCAGGAAGTCCAAAATCCATTAAATATGTAGTAATGGCATTGGCAAATCGATTACGAATTTCTTGTCCACGCTCGAACCATTTTACTTCAATAAGAGGGAATGCCTCTATTTCTTCCCCATTGTATACAAATGTAGAACTTGGTAGTTCCAACGTAAAATTATCCGCACCACACTCACAAACCTCTGCAAGTTCTTCCACTAATGGTTTACTTATACTCTTTAATTGCTCAGTAGTAATTCCACGAAATACAATATGCGGCAAAAAAACCCCTCCGTTACATGGCTTTATTCTATATTTCTCCATATCATAGCACAATGTGTTTCGCTGTACCAGAAATCTATCGGCTCTCCTAATTTTCCCACTTTCCCATCTTAACTCCTACAATTGCAGGTTTTTATCCCGCTATTCATGGACAGTAAGATTCTCACTGACGGAAGTTTCACTTTATTTCTTTCTCATTACGCCAACTTCAAAATAACTACATTACATTGTATTAATGATTTCATGCTTTTCTTTTGATTTTCTATAATCTTCACCCTAAAATAATTTAAGAGATTTATTCTTACTTTCTTACACATACTTAAAAGTAGGAGACTTCTTTCGAATTATGTTAAAATCTTCTAAGATACTATTTATACATTGATAAAGGTGAGGGTACCCAGTGAACAAGAACGACAATACACATTGCACTATAGTTATATTTGGAGCAACAGGCGATTTAGCAAAGAGAAAATTATTCCCTTCTATATATAGCCTATATAAAAAAGGACAGCTCTCTAAAAATTTTGCTGTTGTTGGTGTGGCGAGACGTGAATGGAGTGATGATGTATTTCGTGAAAATGTATTTTCCTCTATTCAAGAGTCAAAAATTAAACCTGGGAATGATTTAGATGAATTTTTAACTCATTTCCGATACTTATCGTTTGATGTTACGAATACCGCTTCGTACCAAGATTTGAATACGTTACTTACTAACCTAGAAGAACAATTCAATATTCCAGGAAACAGAATGTATTATATGGCAATGGCTCCTGAATTTTTCGGAACAATCGCTTCTTACTTGAAATCAGAAGGTGTGACAAACTCAAACGGTTGGAATCGATTGATTATTGAAAAGCCTTTTGGACATGACTTGCCATCCGCACAAAAATTAAACGAAAAACTTCGTCAAGCATTTGCGGAAGATGAGATTTATCGCATTGACCATTATCTAGGAAAAGAAATGGTTCAAAATATTGGCGTCATTCGTTTTGCAAATGCAATATTTGAATCACTATGGAACAATAAGTACATCTCTAATATTCAAATTACATCCAGTGAATCTTTAGGTGTAGAGGACCGCGGAGGTTATTATGACCATTCCGGTGCTTTAAGAGATATGGTACAAAATCATATGGTACAAATGGTTGCTTTACTGGCGATGGAACCGCCAATTCGTTTAACAACAGAAGAAATCCGAAGCGAAAAAATTAAAGTATTGCGCGCACTTCGACCAATAACAGTAGAAGAAGTTGATCAATATTTTGTACGAAGTCAGTATGGACCAGGAACAATCAATGGAAAAGAAGTTCCTGGGTACAGAAGCGAAAGTAAAGTGGATCCAAACTCAAGAACAGAAACATTTGTGGCAGGTAAATTATTAATAGACAATTTCCGCTGGGCAGGTGTGCCGTTCTACATTCGTACAGGTAAGCGTATGCAAGAAAAATCAACAAAAATCATCATTCAGTTTAAAGAATTGCCAATGAACTTATATTCTAAATCAGAAAACAACGTTCATCCAAACTTGCTTATTATTCATATTCAGCCGGATGAGGGGATTTCTCTTGTTTTAAACGGTAAAAAAATTGGTACTTCTGAAAAAACAACACCATTTAAGCTTGATTACTGCAATGACTGCGTGGATGGAGTAAATACACCAGAAGCTTACGAGAAACTTCTATATGATGCAACTCAAGGCGATGCAACAAACTTCACTCACTGGGATGAAGTAGCATTATCATGGAAATTTGTTGATGTTATTTCTAAAGCATGGCAACAGGATGTATCAACAGATTTACTTACTTACGAATCAGGATCAATGGGACCGCAAGCTTCTGATGATTTACTTGCGGAAAACAGCTTCCAATGGTGGCCTATTTCAGATGATAATGCCTACTCAATCTAATCAAAGGGGAATTCTTATGAAAAAAGTATATGATATTACAGTACCTATTTACGAAGGAATGCCTGTATATAAAAATAAACCGGAAAAACAGCCTCAACTTTCCAAAGTTACAAACGGTCATGTAACAGAATCCACATTAAAAATGGATGCTCATACAGGAACGCATATTGATGCGCCTTTGCATATGATAAATGACGGAGACACGTTTGAAACACTTGATATTGAGAAATTAGTAGGCGAAGCAAAGGTTTTTAACCTGACGCATGTTGATGGTGGTATTACTGCTGAAGACCTAAAAGATTTCGATATTCAAAAAGGGGATTTTGTTTTATTTAAAACAAAGAACTCCTTTGATGAAGGATTTAACTTCGATTTTATTTATTTAGCTGAAAGCGGTGCGAAACTACTTGCTGAAAAAGGTATTCGCGGTGTGGGCATTGATGCATTAGGTGTTGAACGTGCCCAAGAAGGTCACCCAACCCATAAAACACTATTTGCACACGATATTATTGTAATTGAAGGATTAACATTTAAAGAAGTAGAAGCGGGAACATACTTTATGGTTGCAGCTCCATTAAAACTAATGGGTACAGATGCATCACCAGCGCGTGTGTTATTATTCCAATAAAGTGAAACTTCCATCAGTGGGCGTCTTACCGCCTGCGAATTACGGGATAAAAAAGGGACCAAGAATTTAATCTTGGTCCCTTTTTTTATTTTATATCCATTTTGTATGGAATGTACCTTCTTTATCCACTCGTTTATACGTATGTGCTCCAAAATAATCACGCTGCGCTTGTAACAAGTTTGCAGGTAGTGTTGCAGTACGATAGCTGTCATAATAAGAAATTGCTGCTGAAAATGCAGGTACCGGAATGCCCTGTTGTACAGCCGCTGAGATAATTTGACGTAATCCGCCTTGATATGACTCTACAATTTCTTTAAAGTATGGATCAAGTAAAAGGTTCGGTAGGTCAGTGTTTTTCTCATAAGCCTCTTTAATGTTCTGTAAGAAGGCTGCACGAATAATACATCCGCCTCTCCAAAGCATAGAAATGCTGCCAAAATCAAGGTTCCAATCATATTCCTCAGAAGCTGCCTTCAATTGCGTGAATCCTTGTGCATAAGAACAAATTTTACTCATATATAAAGCTTGGCGCACTGCTTCAATTAATTCGGCTTTTTCAATTCCAAGTGCTGCTTTATCTTTAGGTCCAGATAAAACTTTGCTTGCGTTCACACGCTCTTCTTTTAAAGCAGAAATACAACGCGCAAATACAGATTCCGTGATAATAGGGAGAGATATACCTAAATCAAGTGCGCTTTGACTTGTCCATTTCCCTGTACCCTTTTGTCCTGCAGTATCAAGAATAACATCCACTAATGGCTTACCAGTTTCTTCATCTTTCTTCGTGAAGATGTCTGCTGTAATCTCGATTAGATAGCTGTTCAGTTCGCCCTTATTCCATTCAGCAAATATTTCATGAAACTCTTCTGCAGTCAAATCAAGTGTTTGTTTCAAGAAGAAATATGCTTCACAAATTAATTGCATATCTCCATACTCAATACCGTTGTGAACCATCTTTACATAGTGGCCTGCCCCATTAGGTCCGATATAAGAACAGCAAGGCTCGTCATTCACTTTTGCAGAGATATTTTCAAGCATATCCTTCACTTTTTCGTATGCATCCTTCTGTCCGCCCGGCATAATAGACGGTCCCTTCAATGCACCCTCTTCTCCTCCTGACACACCTGCACCGATGAAATTGATTCCTTCTTCGGCAAGACGTTTGTTTCGGCGAATTGTATCGACAAAGTATGTATTACCGCCGTCAATTAAAATATCACCTTTATCGAGGTGAGGAAGCAGAGAATCAATCGCCTTATCTGTAATTTCCCCTGCATTAACCATTAATAAAATCTTTCTAGGTGATTCAAGTGAGTTAACAAACTCTTCAACCATATGAGTACCAACTAAGTTTTTACCACGGTTTTCCTCAATGATTTCATTTACTTTTTCCTTTGAAATATCATATAGGGCAACAGAATACCCTTTACTCTCAAAGTTAAGTGCGAGGCTTTTTCCCATAACGCCCACACCAACAACTCCAATTTGTTGCTTTGGCATATTTCATCGTTCCTTTCCATGCATGTTACTCTGTCTATATTATAGTATATATACCTAAAGTAACACTTTAATCAAATAATCCATCTTTTTCATTTCAATATGCTCCGCCAAGATGCGTGCAAAAGGTCATAGGGACACGGCACATCGCCATCAAGTTAAAAAATAAAGAGAAACTTCCATCCTTATCAATCAATTATGAAAAATCACATTAAACAGCTTCCGTATCCCACTTATGATCCTGTTCTACAAATACAACACCTAATTCATGATGCCCACCTGCATATAGCGCCGTTTGAGCAAGACGAAGCTCACCTTTTGTATCGAGCACCTCTAGTTTACAAAATGCCCCCGTTGTCTTGGACTGTAGTGCATCATAAAATTCCTCTGCTGTTTTCGGAATTACACCGTTTACTTTCGTAATTACCTCTCCAGGCTTCAAGTTCATTTCAGCACCAGTAGTATTCGGAATCGTATCTAATACCATTAATCCCTCATCGCGCGCTGCAAAATATGCTGGACGCGTCTCATCAGCAATTCTCTCCTGCATCGCAATTGTAAAGCGACCAAGCATCGCTGCTCCCATCGCAACAATCGCTAACACATGCCACCAATAGCTGGCAATACCTAAAACGAGAACGAGTGCAGCTAATCCAAATATACGTCTCCCTGTAAATAATAATGCTTCCTTCGGTTCATAACTTCTAATGTTCCGCATAAAGCCAATTAGAAATGGAACAAGGAATAAAGAATACGTCTGTGAACCTACCGAAACGACAGGCCACCATGAAACGAACTGCGTAACCGCATCTCCTGGGACAAGAATAAAAATTGGCACAAGCCATAAGCGTTTTGATTCATGTAATCCAATATTTAAACCACGTTTACTTTTTCGTATTTTTGGTGTGGAATATCGCACTGCATTTTTTGAAATTAATAGACCTTCTACTACTAGCATTATGCCAAGTAGAATAGCAAGTGATACAATGGTATCCCCTTCTCCTTCTCCAAGCTGTAAGAGAGAGATTGGCATCTTAGAAGATAACAAAGCCGCTACAATCGCTATACCAAATGTGTACGCTGCCGATAAATATCGATACTGAGCAGCTAGTCCAAATAATAGTGTCCAAATTAAAATCATCCATATACTTGCTTGCGACACAACTAGACCGGCTCCAATTGTTATGATGGACACAACCAAACCATATCCAACTCCTGAAAATAAGGATGTCCGCAGCTCAAACCAAATATCATATACTTTAAAAGAAAAAGCTTTTCGTTCTCGTAATATACGTAAGTAGCCAACAAAAATACTACTTATCAAAAATACATAGACAGCAGGGTGTAAGAAAAAACGCCCAACTGCTCGCATTATCTCAAAAGACCACGCCTCCACGAACTGATTCACCACCATTTATATCATTCTTTCTTTTTATATTATCACAACTAAACAAACGTTTGTTTAACACATAAAAAAATACAGGCAACAAAATGCCTGTATTTTTTCTTATTTCGCCATTAATTTTAATGCTGCTTGTAATTGTAAATCATTTTCGCCAGAACGAATTTTTTCAATGATTTTATTTTGAATTGCTTCAGCTGTCTTTTTATCAAGTTCTCCAGTTGGTTCCATCTCATTTGCATTTTGGAATGCTTTAAGAGCTGATTCTGTTTCTTTACTGAAGTATCCATCTTCACGACCTGGCACATATCCTAAACTTTTCAGCATTTCTTGTGCATTTTTTACTTGTACATCATTTGAATTATAAGAAAGCGTCTTCTCAATTTGAATTGGAGTTGCATGATAATAATCGGGCTGCTTCACTTCTACCGTTGGAGCAATTCCTTTTTTATGAATCCAATTGCCATCTGGTGTTAACCATTTAAACATCGTTAGTTTAATGTTACTGCCATCTTTAAATGGAACGGCTTGCTGCACAGTACCTTTACCAAATGTTTTTTCACCAACTAAATCATATCCTTCTCCTTCTTTTAGCGCAGCAGCTAAAATTTCAGAAGCAGAAGCACTTCCATTATCGACTAATACTGAAATTGGATATGGCTTTCTTTCTTTTAACGCAGTAGAGAATTTCTTCTTCTCACCATCTCGTTGTTCAATTTGCAGCATTGGCTTTTTATCCGTCATGATTAACCCTAGTATATCTTCTACACTATTTAAATAACCTCCAGGATTCCCACGCACATCAATAACTAGACCTTTTATTTCTTTCTTTTCAAGTTCTTTTAATTGATCCTTAAATTCTTTCGCTGTGTTTTCAGAGAAAGATGTAATTTGAATATAACCAATATTTTTCTCATTCTCTTTCTTCACAGAACTAAACACAGTGAAAATTGGAATCTTTTCGCGCTTAATTTTAAACTCTAACGGGTCAGCTACTCCTTCACGTTTAATTTCAAGCGCAACAGTTGTCCCTTTTTTACCACGAATCTTTAATACCGCTTCTTCACGTGATAAATCTTTTACACTGTTTCCATCTACCGATAAGATTTGATCATTTGGTTTAACACCTGCTTTTTCTGCTGGTGAACCTTTAATTGGAGATACAATAATAAGCTTGCCATCCGTTTTGTTCACCTCAGCCCCAATACCTTCAAGCTCAGGATCAAGTGATTGGTTAAACTGCTTCGCTGTTTCTTTATCCATATACGTGGAATAAGGGTCCTTCAGCGTAGACAACATCCCTTGTATCGCACCTTCAACAAGCTTATCGTCCTTTACGTCTTCTACATAACGCGAATCAATCAGTGCATACGCCTCATTAATCTTTGCTAAATTTCCTTTTGCTGTGCTAGCACTATCTTTTGTTATTGTTTGCGTCACATACGCTGGATTAATTCCAAACATATACATACCTGCAAACATCCCGCCAGCACCAATTAAAAATGTAATAACCATTCCAATAATCGCAACTCTACGTTTCAATGCGGAATTCCCCTTTCCAGAACACACAGGTGGTGTAGCAAAAGGCATCACACATTGTGTGATGCCTTTACCTATTTCTACTATATGATAAGCTTGTACGAATTATGTTTGCAACTTTTTATACTTTTAAGAAGCGACGAATTGACATTACACTTCCCCACATACCGATTAATGCACCAATTAACATTAATAAACCAGCTAATTGGAATACAAATGGGCTATATGGTAACAGTTCAAAAATTGTTCCGCCAAGTTTCTCATTAAACATACCTTGCAGTGAATTGTAAGAAGATAAAATTACGATAATTGGGATGATTGAACCCATGATACCTAAGAATAAACCTTCTAACAGGAACGGCCAACGAATAAACCAGTTCGTTGCACCTACAAGTTTCATAATTTCAATTTCTGTGCTTCGTGCATAAATTGTAATTTTAATTGTATTTGAGATTAAGAACATCGCTGTAAATAAAAGACCAGCAATTAACAAAATCCCAATGTTACGACCTGTTTTTACTGTATCAAATAATTTTTCAACTTGGCCTTTACCATATTGAACATTACTTACGAACTGCATTTTTTCAATTTTTTTCGCAATTGCTGCTGTATCTGTTGGTTGTTTTGCTTTGACAACGTATACGTTTTTCAATGGATTATCTTGTTCAAATAATTCAAACGTTTTTCCGCTGTCACCTAAACTTTTAATCAAACGTTTCAATTCATCTTCTTTAGAAGAATATTTAATAGAATCTACTTTTGAAATCTTATTAATCTCTTGTTCTAATTTCTTTTGATCCGCTTCTTTTGCTGCTGGATCAATGTGTACACGAATCTCTACATCTTGCTCTACTTTCGTCGCAAAATGGTTCATATTCATAATCGCTGTTAAAAAGACACCTACAAGTAATAATGTAACTGTTACTGCACTTACAGAAGCAAACGTCATCCATCCATTACGGGATAGATTTTTTACACCTTCTCGTAAATGTCGACTAAGGGTTTTAGCCTTCATATCCGTATCCTCCCTCAATCTCATCTCGAACAATTTTTCCGCCTTCAATCGCAATTACACGATGACGAATTGTATTTACGATATCTGCGTTATGCGTTGCCATAACAATTGTTGTACCTCGCTCATTAATACGTTTGAAAATACTCATAATATCAAGAGCTGTTTCAATATCCAAGTTACCCGTTGGCTCATCGGCAATTACAACCTTTGGCTTATTTACAATCGCTCTTGCAATCGCCACACGTTGTTGCTCCCCACCTGAAAGTTCACTTGGAAGTGCATCTGCACGATCTTCAAGACCTACAAGTCCTAACACTTCTGTCACACGCTCACGAATTGCATCAGGCTCTTCTTCAATTACTTCTAATGCAAACGCAACATTCTCATATACCGTTAATTTAGGTAGCAGTTTAAAGTCTTGGAAAATTACCCCTAGCTGGCGACGAAAATATGGAACATCTCGCTCTGCCAATGTTTCAATGACAAGGCCATTTACATTAATAGATCCTGTTGTTGGTTTTTCTTCACGATACATCATCTTAATAAATGTAGATTTCCCGGCTCCACTCGGTCCAACTACGTATACGAATTCACCCTGTTTAATACTAACTGTGAGTCCAGCAACGGCTTTCATGCCATTTGGATACTCCTTATAAACATTCGTCATTTTTATCATTATTTATCACCCAATACTTAATGATTTTTTTTCGAAATACTTGGTCTGTCTATATGAAAATGAAAGCATAAGCTCCCACTCTCACTTATCTTCTAGTTGTATCACCAATTGTGTCAAATAACAGTGATCATACTTTCTCGTTATCGCCACTGCTGTTTTATGTATATCTTTCATCAAAATTCTACAAATTACATTGTAACATCAATCGGTTTCCAATTCGGATACATTTTTGTTACAGTTATGTTACAGCGTACAAAAGATGAAAACTGCGTGTTTGTTATTCATGAAAGCGAAAAAACCGAGCAGACTCCCTTCTCATACTTAAGAGCTTTCTATATGAAAGAACCTTAGCAACGAGACTCAATGTCAGTTCGGCTTTTTTATTGTCTATTTCCCGCAGATATATAAATCCATTTTA
>NZ_JBALQK010000065.1:0-1630 GCF_036965845.1 Bacillus sp. JJ1127
CACACTACATTAAGTATATATAGGAAAATTACCATTATATTGTAATTTTATATTATTTTAAGCTATTAGAGAACCAAAAATTTGAAAATTTCTCTTGTTTTATTTATGAATCTTACAGCGTAAATGGTATATATAATGAAATCAAAAAAGGATGAGTCCCCCATCCTTTTCCTCTCACAAAATGAATGTTATATAAACCTATATATCACGGTGTTTCCGAAGGGAAATGAACTGTCAGTTTTCATCCCAATTTCTGCGTACAAATTCAACTCCCCAGAGCCTGCATAATTCACCTATTAATTTTTGTTAGGACGGAACAACAAAAAATGCCTGCAACAATACAGGAATTTTCATCCAACATTATTANNAAAAAATGCCTGCAACAATACAGGAATTTTCATCCAACATTATTATAATTATCAAACTTTATTTTAAATCTACATTTATCGTATAAACATTGTATGAAAGTTTGTTATCCCTATTAAGTAGAAACTTGCTATATAGAATAATTTTTTTATATGATAAAGTGGGCTTATGCTTAAATGAAAAAAGGAGAGTGACCCAGATGACAAATCAAAATGAAACGAACGCTTTACCGCCAAAAACATGTACGATTGAACGTCTCATCACGATTCAGGAGGACATTGAAAAAGTGCTTGCAGGACAGAAAACGGCTACTCGCCGCAACGGGAGATATGCGGATGTCGGGGAAGTGATGAAGCTTCAAGGTCACCGGTATGTTGTGGAGAATGTCTATTCTCAGTCACTTGGCAAATTGACTGATGAGCATGCCCGTCAAGAAGGCTATGCGAATGTGGAGGAATATAAGCAATCTATCCTGTCTCTTCACCCTGGCATGCCGTGGCTGCCAAATATGAGAGTTTGGGTTCATGAGTTCCGTCCCATCGAAGGTTAATGTGATATAAGGATGGACATGCTGTATCGACTGCTTCTGTATGTACATATTTTCAGTGTAATCTTATCCATCGGCCCGTTTTTTGTATTGCTTCCGCTCATCAAAAAATTGCGGGCTTCAGAGGCCCGAACACAGCAGGCTTATCTGGATGTATTTCGATTTTCGGTCAGGCTGGCCAAGCATGCCGGGCATGTGCTGGTTGCATCCGGGGTTCTGCTTGTACTGGCGGGCCCATGGACTTGGAAGACCCCTTGGATAGTGATGACCCTTATTCTCATGGCGAGTTCATTATTTTTCCTGGCCCGCGCCTTTTCACCGACCATTCGGAAATTCAGTGAAACGGGCCAAGACAAGGACGCCTTGATTCAATTGTTGCGGCGTTCTGTTTGGATTTACATTGTTCTTTTAATGGCGATGTTATGGTTCATGGTGACAAAGCCTGCGTTGTGGCAGGGGTGATAGATCTAGGGCGAATAGCGGCTTTGTGTGATTGCCGTTTGAATTCGCCGGGTGGCATGGAACAAGGACAAGCCAAAACTGGCTTGTCCTTATTGTAGTTACGCTTTGAAGAGGTGATGGAATAGTCTTTTACGATCTGGACCTATTACCCCAAAGCAAGGTTTTTGTTGTAGCTTTGGAATAAAGTTTGATTAAAAAATGCTCTTCAATCCTTATTTAACAACAAATATAAAAACTCCATTTTGAAAAAAGATT
>NZ_JBALQK010000065.1:1686-2004 GCF_036965845.1 Bacillus sp. JJ1127
TATAAAAAAGTTTGATCATATTCTCAAACTATGATTTTCCTTTCTTACTATAAATTCCAGAAGCAATAACTCCAAATAAATAGCCTATTCCAGTTCCTAAACTAACTATAAACACTAGAAAACTTGGTTTGAAAAGCATGCCCAAAATTACACCGATAGCACAACCAAAAATCATTCCCATTGGTATTAAACTATCTATTAAATCTTTAGCGTCTCTTGACTCTTTCATACCTAATGTTCCTTTCTGTGTAAATAAAGTATCAAACTTTATTCCAAATCAATACTAAAAAGATTAATTTCTTGAAGAAACTAGGTAAA
>NZ_JBALQK010000066.1:0-22746 GCF_036965845.1 Bacillus sp. JJ1127
AATGGATTTATATAGTAAAAGGGGCCTCATTCTTTGGAAGAGGTCCCTTTTACTATATTTTCTTGTGGAATGAAGAAGGAGTTTGGAAATAAATTTTGAAGTTTAATAAGGACGTAAAAGAAAAAGTTTTATTTCATGTTACAATAAACATAATTATTTTTAGAATAAGATAGAAAGGTTGAAAGTAGGTGACATCATGGGAAAAATCATTGCTATTGCTAATCAAAAAGGCGGTGTTGGAAAAACAACAACATCCGTTAATTTAGGAGCTGGATTGGCACAGGTAGGGAAAAAAGTCCTTCTTGTAGACATTGATGCTCAAGGAAATGCAACGACTGGTGTGGGAATTGAAAAATCTGAATTAAATCAATGTATTTATAATGTTCTCGTAGAAGATACAGATGTTCAAGACGTTATACAGAAAACCGCAACTGAAAACTTAGATGTTCTACCCGCTACCATTCAATTGGCAGGAGCTGAAATTGAATTGGTGCCAACCATTTCCCGGGAAGTACGTTTGCAGAGGGCATTACAGCCGATTCGTAACGAATATGATTATATTATTATCGACTGCCCCCCATCTTTAGGGTTATTAACAATTAATGCATTAACCGCAGCAGATTCTGTCATTATCCCTGTTCAGTGTGAATACTATGCATTGGAAGGATTAAGCCAACTATTAAATACAGTTCGGCTTGTGCAAAAGCATTTAAATAAAAATTTAGCAATTCAAGGTGTATTGTTAACGATGTTAGATGCGCGCACGAATCTAGGGATCCAAGTTATAGATGAAGTGAAAAAATATTTCAGGGATAAAGTGTATCGCTCAATTATCCCGCGTAACGTTCGTTTAAGTGAGGCACCAAGTCATGGTAAACCAATTATGCAGTATGATGCTAAATCAAGAGGGGCAGAAGTATATATAGATTTAGCAGAGGAAGTGATTGCAGGTGGCTAAAGGCCTAGGAAGAGGAATTAATGCATTTTTTCCTGATTTAGATGTGAAAGAAGAAGAAACAATTCAAGAGATTACAGTAACTGAATTAAGACCCAATCCGTATCAACCACGTAAACACTTTAATAGAGAAGCGATTCAAGAGTTGGCGGCATCTATTAAAGAACATGGTATTTTACAACCTTTAATTGCGAGAAAGAGTATTAAAGGATACGAAATTGTTGCTGGTGAAAGAAGATATCGAGCTGCTAAGGAAGCCGGTCTTGAAAAAATTCCGGCTGTTGTTCGACAATTAAGTGAGCAGCAAATGATGGAATTTGCTTTACTTGAAAATTTGCAACGTGAAGACTTAAATCCAATGGAAGAAGCAATGGCGTACCAAATGCTAATGAATGAGTTGAACGTAACACAAGAACAATTAGCAAAGCGTCTCGGAAAAAGTAGGCCATATATTGCGAATTATACTCGATTACTAAGCCTCCCTCCATTTGTTCAAGATATGATTGCAAGTGGAGAGTTATCTATGGCACATGGTCGGACATTACTTACGGTAAAAGATGAAGAACAATTAAAATCTTTACTGAAGCGCATTGAAAAAGAGAGTTTGAATGTTAGACAACTAGAGCAAATTGTTCAAGAAATTAACCAGCGCGTTTCACGTGAAACAAAGAAGGTGAAAATGGAAAGAAATATATTTTTTGTAGAACGTGAAACGCTATTAAGGGAAAAATTTGGCACAGGTGTAAAGATTAAAGAAACAAAAAAAGAAAAAGGTAAAATTGAAATAGAGTTCTTTAATAAAGATGATTTAAATCGTATTTTAGAGTTACTAGCAGGAAACAATTAAAAAGCAAACCATCTTTTTATTTATAGATGGTTTGCTCTTTTTAATGCTGATAATTTTTGATCTGTTTCTTTTATACTTTGAGAGATCACATCAGCCATTTTCATAACTAGGCTCAATCTTGTATTCTGAAGGACAAAAAATTCCATAAAGCCATTCAAATTTACAATGCCATGTATGTGTAATTCTCCAACTGCTGGCAATTTCTTATTCATTGCTGCTCCAGGTTTGCTAGGTCCTTTTCCAATCGTTATGGAGCCGATATTTTGAGATTTTCCAAGGCAAGCGTCTATTGCGATAATAAAAGAGTTCGGAATAGAAGTTTGTATATTCTGAATTTTATCTTCGAGATTTAGTGCGTGTACTGGTTCATCGAGCGTGCCGAATACTTGGAAGTTTTGGATCTCCATCTGTTCTAATTTAGTCCCGACTAACGGTCCAAGTGCATCACCAGTTGAACGGTCTGTTCCAATGCAAATGAGAATGAGCGGGATATTTAGTTTAATGGGTATATGTGAGAGTAAGAAATTGCTGATTGTCTCGGAGGCCTCTACGTCGTGGTGCATAACATTTTGCGATTCTTTTTCAAAAAAAGGCAAGCGAAAACTCCCAATGTTCATGAAGCACCCATCCTTTTAATAAATTTTTACAACATGTTATAAAGTGTTTTTATGTAAGGCTTTTATTTCATAATGAGTGAAAGAAAAATGTAATATGAAAAATTATAAGTTCATGGTTTTTGCAAACTGTTTATGAGGGAGGAAATAATAGTACTAGTATATATATATTCATGTCATTTTATACCTGAATGAAGAAGAACAAATGTAAAGAAAGTCATAAAATTTTTTCAGAAATAGAGAAAACTTCTGATACAATAAAGAGTGAATAAAAGAAATTTTAGTTGGAGAGGTACAAGCATATGGATTTATTAATACAATGGTTTGATTCGATAAATTGGGCCAATGTAGGAATGAGAACGATAAAAATAATAGTTATTTTGGTACTTGGTGTGATAGTGGTTCGTCTTGCTAGAGCAATTGTAAGAAAAGCATTCCACATGGGGAGTCGCTCGCCTATTCAAATTTCAGAGCGTCGTACAGTTACAGTAGCGAAATTGCTTGAAAATATTGTGGCGTACGTTGTTATGTTTATTATGTTAATCGCGATTTTAGGTGTATTTGACATTAATGCATCGGGATTACTAGCTGGGGCTGGGGTAATCGGTTTAGCAGTCGGTTTTGGTGCTCAAAGTTTAGTAAAAGACGTCATTACAGGTTTATTTATTTTGTTAGAAGATCAATTTTCAGTTGGTGATTATGTAAGAATTGGCCAATTTGAAGGAGCAGTTTTAGAAATTGGACTACGTACAACGAAGATAAAAAGCTGGACAGGTGAGATTCATATTTTACCAAATGGTAGTATTACGCAAGTAACAAACTTTTCTATTAGCAATAGTGTGGCATTCGTTGATGTATCGATTTCTTATGAGAGTGATATCAATCGAGCAGAGCAAGTAATTGAAAAATTATTACAAGAATTACCTGAAAAATATGAAGAAATGGTAACAACACCGCAATTATTAGGGGTTCAAACACTTGCTGCATCTGAAGTGGTGCTGCGTGTTATTTCTGAAGTAGAACCGATGAAGCAGGCGGTTATTGCTAGAGCTCTTCGTAAAGAGATTAAAGCTCGTCTTGATTTACATGGTATTGAAATTCCATACCCGCGTATGGTTTTATATAATCGTGAAGAGTTGATTAGTGAAAAAGCAAATTAGTAGTGAGAGGGGTTTGGAGAGTGGAGCAAAAGCAGTATAACTTGTACGATGTTGTGGAAATGAAAAAAGCCCATCCTTGTGGTGAAAATCGTTGGAAGATTATTCGTATGGGAATGGATATCCGCATTAAGTGCGAGGGATGTGGCCATTCGGTAATGATTCCTCGAAGAGAGTTTGATCGTAAGGTGAAAAAAGTACTTGTAAAGCACGAAGAATAGAGAAAAAGTAACAGTTGCCTCATGCAGCTGTTACTTTTTTGAGCTTTTAGGTAACTTGTCATTTTATTCGTTACTATCTATAATGATGGAAGATTGAGACATAGGAGTGAAAAATATGGGATTAACGGCTGGGATTGTTGGCTTACCTAACGTAGGGAAATCAACATTATTTAATGCAATTACACAAGCGGGAGCAGAATCTGCAAACTATCCATTCTGTACAATTGATCCGAACGTAGGGATTGTAGAAGTACCAGATGATCGCTTAAATAAATTAACAGAACTAGTAGAACCGAAAAAAACTGTTCCAACTGTATTTGAATTTACTGATATCGCAGGGATTGTAAAAGGTGCAAGTAAAGGTGAAGGATTAGGAAATAAATTTTTATCTCACATTCGCCAAGTAGATGCAATTTGCCAAGTTGTGCGTTGTTTTGAAGATGAAAATATTACACACGTTTCAGGAAAAGTAGATCCAATTGATGATATTGAAACAATCAATTTAGAACTAATTTTAGCGGATTTAGAATCGGTTGATAAACGTATCGAACGTGTAGCGAAGTTAGCAAGACAAAAAGATAAAGAAGCAGTATATGAACACGAGATTTTAGCTCGTTTAAAAGAAGCGTTTGAAGCTGGAAAACCAGCTCGTACTGTTGAATTTACAGAAGAACAAATGAAAATTGTTAAAGGTCTTCATTTACTTACAACGAAAGAAATGCTCTATGTAGCGAACGTAAGTGAAGATGATATTATGGATCCATCTGAAAATAAATATGTGCAAATGGTAAAAGAATTTGCAGCAAATGAAAATTCGCAAGTAATTGTAGTTTGTGCAAAAATCGAGTCAGAAATTGCTGAGCTAGATGAAGAGGAGAAAAAAGTATTCCTTGAAGAGCTAGGTATTGAAGAATCAGGTTTAGATCAGTTGATTCGTGCTGCATACGATTTACTAGGCTTAGCTACTTATTTCACAGCTGGTGTACAAGAAGTACGTGCATGGACGTTTAAAAAAGGCATGAAGGCGCCACAATGTGCTGGCGTTATCCATACAGACTTTGAACGTGGGTTTATTCGTGCTGAAACAGTTTCATATGATGATTTAATGGAGAACGGCTCTATGACAGCCGCTAAAGAAGCTGGAAAAGTACGTTTAGAAGGAAAAGAGTATATCGTAAAAGATGGAGATGTTATGCACTTCCGTTTTAACGTGTAAATTTATATTTCCTAGGAAAAATAGGGATATAAGCTTGGCAAACATATCATATGTTTGCCAAGTTTTTTTTATGTATTGGTAAGTTGATTCATTCAACTTACTATGATATAATCTAAACTCGTGAGTAATTACTATATAATTAATTGCTCCTTGCCCATTATGGGCCGTTTAGACCAAAAGGAGGTGAAAGTGTAATGAAAAAGTACGAAATCATGTACATCATCCGTCCAAACATGGAGGAAGAAGCTCAAAAAGCTTTAGTTGAGCGCTTCGCAGGCGTTTTAACTAACAATGGTGCAGAAATCATTAACACGAAAGAGTGGGGTAAGCGTCGTTTAGCTTACGAAATCAACGACTTACGTGACGGTTTCTACATGATCTTAAACGTAAATTCTAACGCAGAAGCTGTTACAGAATTCGATCGTTTAGCTAAGATCAACGAAGATATCCTTCGTCACATCGTTGTTAAAGAAGAAGAAAAATAATTAAGATATATAGGGAGAGTGGTTCGATTGATGAATCGTGTTATCCTCGTTGGTCGTTTAACTAAGGACCCTGACTTACGTTACACGCCCAATGGTGTTGCGGTAGCTACTTTCACGTTAGCTGTGAATCGCGCATTTGCGAATCAACAAGGTGAGCGTGAAGCTGACTTTATTAATTGTGTAATATGGCGTAAACAAGCAGAAAACGTGGCGAATTATTTGAAAAAAGGTAGCTTAGCGGGCGTAGATGGACGTCTTCAAACTCGTAATTACGAGGGACAAGATGGTAAACGTGTATATGTAACAGAAGTTCTTGCGGAGAGCGTACAATTTTTAGAGCCGCGTAATGGCGGTGGGGAGCAACGTGGTTCGTTCAATCAGCAACCATCAGGAGCTGGTTTCGGTAACCAAAGCTCTAACCCATTTGGTCAATCTAGTAACCCGGGTAACTCAGGTAACTCTGGATTTACAAAGAATGACGATCCATTTTCGAATGTTGGTCAACCGATTGACATTTCGGACGACGATTTACCATTCTAATGGTATGAATCGGTTATTTTTAACAAAGAATGGAGGGAAATAAACATGGCAGGACGCAAAGGTGGACGTGCGAAACGTCGTAAAGTGTGTTTCTTCACATCTAACGGCATCACTCGCATTGACTATAAAGATGTTGATTTATTAAAACGTTTCGTTTCTGAGCGTGGTAAAATTTTACCTCGTCGTGTAACAGGAACAAGCGCAAAATACCAACGCAAACTTACAGTTGCAATTAAACGTGCTCGTCAAATGGCACTTTTACCATATGTTGGTGAATAATAGCGTATGAAATGCACAGTAGAGTCCGACTCTACTGTGCATTTTGCTATGCTTTTCTTTTTGGAAAGAGAGGTTAAAAGATGAAACGTACAAGGCTTATTACAGAGGGAGCAGTATTATTGGCTGTATATGCGGTTTTACTTCTTGTATCCCTATATATTCCTATTTTAAGTATGGTTGTAACATTTGCGTTGCCATTACCATTTTTATTATTTATGGTAAGACACCCGTTTTCTAGTGCGTGTATGTTTTTTGTGTCTGCACTGTTTGTTACCATTATTGTGAGTTCGCCACTTAGTCTTGTAAAAACATGTATGTGCGGCATAATAGGTATTGCTTTAGGATATATGTATAAAAAGCAAAAAAGACCAGTGGAAATACTATTAGTAGGGACACTTGCATACTTGATTAGTTTTTTATTGATTTATATCGGAAGTGTCAAGTTTTTTAACATAGATTTAATGAAGCAAATGCAAGATATGTTTAAAGAAGGAATTGAACAAAGTGAGAAAATAATGACTGCTGCTGGTGCATCAATCACTGAGGAACAAAAAGATTTATTAGGACAAATTAGTGACCTGCTTCGTATTCTTCTTCCAAGTTTACTTGTAATTGTTTCGGTAATGTATTCTTGGATTACGGTATTAATGGCGGGAAATGTTTTAAGAAGATTGAAGCATTCTGTAGTGCCGTGGCCTAAATTTCGAGATATGCAATTACCAAAGAATATCGTTTGGTATTACGTTATATTTATTGTGCTTTCCACATTTATGAAAGTTGAATCAGATTCATATTTACACATAGTGTTTTCTAACTTATATTTCATCTTTTCAATGCTCCTTGTATTTCAAGGTTTTGTGTTTATAGCCTTTTTGGCGCATGCAAAAGGTTATACAAAAGCACTCCCTATTATTAGCTTTATTGTATGTATGTTTATTCCTATGTTGTTCCCTCTTGTGACAATCTTAGGTATAATTGACTTAGGTTTTTCATTGCGTTCTAAAATACAATCAAAATAAGTAATAGCGAGGGGACGTTATAGCAGCTTATTTCATACTATGTGGACCTGTAGTGAACGTTTAACGTGAAGGCGTTTAATCTGTTCAACTAACCAACAGCTACAAGTGGATTGTCTGCTAGCTGTGTTAGTTTTACTTTATAGGAGTTGGATCCATGCCTGAATTTTATAAGAGACAGCGTTTTTTATACCCTGTTTATGTATTGGCATTTTTTATGTTTGTGCTTATTACCATTCTTGGTTACTTTCACTGGCTAGTGGGGATGGCCACTTTTTGTATTTTTTGCATTGTACTGTTCTTTGTAATTCGTTTTGAACTTGCCTTTCAGAGGAATTTCGAAAAGTATACAACAGATATGATTACAAGGGTAAAGAAAGTAAGTAATGAAGCATTTAATCAAATGCCAATTGGTATTTTGTTATACAATAAGGATTATGGAATTGATTGGGCAAATCCTTATTTGTCTTCTTGTTTAGGACAGCATTCTTTAGCAGGATGGCATCTGTATGATGTATCAGAAACATTACTTCTTTTTATAAAAGGAGAAACTTCTGATGATATCGTATCTTTAAATAATCGCAAGTTCCGTGTGTTCGTAAGAAAAGAAGAAAAGTTAATTTATTTCTTTGATGTAACAGAGCAAACGGAAATCGAAAAGATGTATGAGGATCAGCGTACGGTTCTAGCGGTCATTTACTTGGATAACTACGATGAGGTTACACAAGGGTTAGATGATCAATTGCGTACGAATATAACAAGCCTTGTTACGTCACGTTTAAACGAATGGGCCATTAAATATGGTGCATATTTAAAACGTGCATCTTCAGAGAGATTCTTTGTTGTGTTAAATGAAAGCATTTTGGCACAAATGGAGAAAGGGAAATTCGATATTTTAGATCAAGTGCGCGAAGAAACGTCAAAACGAAATATTCCACTCACATTGAGTATTGGTGTTGGATCTGGTGATTTATCTTTATCAGAACTTGGAGCTATGGCTCAATCAGGTTTAGATCTCGCATTAGGAAGAGGTGGGGACCAAGTAGCTATTAAACAGGCGACTGGTAAGGTAAAGTTTTATGGCGGTAAGACGAATCCTGTTGAAAAACGTACACGCGTACGGGCACGAGTTATCTCTCATGCATTAAAAGATTTGGTATTGGAAAGTAGCAATGTTATTATAATGGGGCATAAAGCTCCAGATATGGATGCGATTGGTGCTGCAATTGGTATTTTAAAGGTAGCGCAATTAAATGAACGTGAAGGATATATTGTATTAGACGAGAACGATTCTGATAAGGGGATTAAACGCCTAATGGATAAGGTGAAGCAAAGTGAAGATCTATGGTCTCGCTTTATTACACCGCAGCAGGCTATGGAATTTGCAACAGATGATTCATTACTTGTTGTTGTTGATACACATAAGCCCTCAATGGTAATGGAGGAAAAACTGCTGCATAAGATTGAAAATGTAATTGTGATTGACCATCATCGGCGTGGTGAAGAATTCATTGAAGATCCACTTCTTGTCTATATGGAGCCATATGCTTCTTCGACAGCAGAGCTTGTAACGGAGCTTCTTGAATATCAACCAAAGCGTTTAAAAATGACGATGCTGGAAGCGACAGCACTACTTGCGGGAATTATAGTAGATACAAAAAGTTTTACATTCCGGACAGGTGCTCGTACATTTGATGCAGCTTCTTATCTACGTTCGCACGGAGCAGATACAGTTCTTGTGCAAGAATTGTTAAAAGAAGATATGCAGCAGTATTTAAGAATTGCAAAAACAATTCAAAATGCTTACATTTATAAAAATGGAATTGCGATTGCCAAAGTAGATGGTGATGAATATTACAATCAAGTGTTAATTGCGCAATCAGCTGATACGTTGTTGACGATGACAGGGGTAATTGCATCTTTTGTCATTGCAAAACGTGGGGAAAGCTTCATTGGAATTAGCGGACGTTCTTTAGGTGAAGTGAATGTGCAGCTAATTATGGAAAATCTAGGTGGCGGCGGACATTTAACAAATGCAGCTACACAGATGAAAAATATTACGGTAGATGAAGCTGAAGATAAACTTCAATTTGTTATTGATGACTATTTACAGGGAGGCACACAATCATGAAGGTAATTTTTCTAAAAGACGTAAAGGGTAAAGGGAAAAAAGGAGAAGTAAAAAACGTACCAGATGGTTATGCAAATAATTTCTTGTTAAAGCAAGGGTTAGCTGCAGAAGCAACTAATAGCAGCATGAAAACATTAGAGGCACAAAAACGTAAAGAAGAAAAAGATGCAGCAGCAGAACTTGAAAATGCAAAAAAATTAAAAGAAACTTTAGAGAAATTAACTGTAGAATTAAAAGCGAAATCTGGTGAAGGCGGTCGTTTATTTGGCTCTATCACAAGTAAACAAATTGTAGATGTAATGCAAAAAGCACATAATATTAAGCTTGATAAACGTAAATTTGAAATGGACGATGCAATTCGCGCATTAGGATATACAAACGTAACTGTAAAGTTGCATCCGCAAGTAACAGCAATAGTAAAAGTTCATGTTCGTGAACAATAAAAATAAGTTAGGCAAGGAGGATTGCGTATGAGTGACATACTTGCTGATCGTACCCCTCCGCATAATATAGAGGCTGAGCAGGCAGTGTTAGGGGCTATCTTTCTCGATCAAGATGCGTTAACAGCAGCTTCAGAATTGCTGCTACCGGAATCTTTTTATCGAACAGCGCATCAAAAGGTTTTTGGAGTTATGCTTGGATTATCTGATAAAGGAGAACCGATTGATTTAATTACCGTAACAGCAGCACTTGCTGATCAAGGGTTATTAGAAGAAATTGGTGGTGTTTCTTATTTAGCTGAATTAGCCGAAGCTGTTCCAACAGCAGCAAACGTAGAATACTACGCGCGCATTATTGCTGAAAAAGCGCTTTTACGTCGTTTGATTCGAACAGCAACCCATATTGTATCAGATGGATATGAAAGAGAAGATGATGTGGAAGGCCTTTTAAATGAGGCAGAAAAAAAGATATTAGAGGTATCACATCAGACAAATGCAAAAGCATTCCAAAATATTAAGGATGTTCTTGTAGATGCTTACGATAAAATTGAACTTTTGCATAATCAAAAGGGTGAAATCACAGGGATACCGACTGGATTTACTGAATTAGATAAGATGACAGCAGGGTTCCAGCGTAACGATTTAATCATCGTGGCAGCCCGTCCTTCGGTAGGGAAAACGGCTTTTTCACTGAATATCGCGCAAAACGTAGCGACTAAAACAGATGAAAATGTTGCGATCTTTAGTTTGGAGATGGGTGCAGATCAGCTTGTTATGCGTATGCTTTGTGCGGAAGGAAATATTGATGCGCAAAGGCTTCGTACTGGTTCATTAACTTCAGATGATTGGGCAAAATTGACAATGGCAATGGGAAGTCTTTCGAATGCTGGTATATATATCGATGATACACCAGGTATTCGAGTGAGTGAAATCCGGGCGAAATGTCGTAGATTAAAGCAAGAACAAGGGCTTGGAATGATTCTAATCGACTACTTGCAGCTTATTCAGGGAAGTGGGAAGTCAGGTGAGAACCGTCAGCAGGAAGTATCTGAAATTTCTCGTACATTAAAAGGAATTGCACGTGAATTACAAGTGCCTGTTATTGCCTTATCTCAGCTATCTCGTGGCGTTGAATCTCGTCAAGATAAACGTCCGATGATGTCTGATATTCGTGAATCAGGAAGTATTGAGCAAGATGCTGATATTGTGGCGTTCTTGTACCGTGAAGATTACTACGATCGTGAAACGGAAAATAAAAATACGATTGAAATTATTATTGCAAAACAACGTAATGGTCCGGTAGGATCTGTCGAGCTCGCGTTTGTAAAGGAATTTAACAAATTCGTAAATTTAGAGCGTCGCTTTGATGATGGACATGCACCACCGGCATAGAAAAAGTATAAAAAAGAAACACATTTCTTATAATAAGGTGTGTTTCTTTTTTATGTATAAAAGATAGGGCTTTCATCGTGGGAATACAGAATTCTTACGAACGAAAATGATAAAATACAAAAAAATGTTCGTTTTTAAATTGACTTCTCTTTTCATTTTGGTACAATTATATTGTTTGAAAAGTTCGTTTGAAAATTGCGGAGGTGCTTGAATAATGTCTTCAGTAGTAGTTGTAGGAACACAGTGGGGCGATGAAGGAAAAGGTAAAATTACTGACTTTCTTTCTGAGCATGCGGAAGTAGTTGCAAGATATCAAGGTGGAAATAACGCGGGACATACAATTGTTTTCGGCGGAGTTAAATATAAGTTACACTTAATTCCATCTGGTATTTTCTATAAAGAGAAAATTTGTGTAATCGGAAACGGATTAGTAGTAGATCCGAAAGCATTACTTGAAGAGTTAAAATACTTACACGATCGTGGTGTAAGTACTGATAATTTACGTGTAAGTAACCGTGCACACGTTATTTTACCTTACCACTTAAAACAAGATGAATTAGAAGAAGCAAGTAAAGGTGATAACAAAATCGGTACAACGAAAAAAGGTATCGGTCCTGCATATATGGATAAAGCTGCTCGCATTGGTATTCGTATGGCTGATCTTTTAGACCGTGAGGCATTTAAAGAAAAGCTTGAGCGCAATTTAGTACAAAAAAATCGTTTATTTGAAAAGATGTACGATACAGAAGGTTTCAGCGTAGAAGAAATTTTCGAAGAGTACTTCGAGTACGGTCAACAAATCGCGCAATATGTATGTGATACATCTGTTGTATTAAATGATGCACTAGATAACAATCATCGTGTATTATTTGAAGGTGCACAAGGTGTTATGCTTGATATTGACCACGGTACGTACCCATTCGTTACATCTTCTAACCCAATTGCTGGTGGTGTAACAGTTGGAACTGGAGTTGGTCCTGCGAAAGTTACTCGCGTTGTAGGTGTATGTAAAGCATATACAAGCCGTGTAGGTGATGGTCCATTCCCTACTGAGCTTCATGATGAAATTGGTCACCAAATTCGTGAAGTTGGTCGTGAATATGGAACAACAACTGGTCGTCCGCGCCGCGTAGGTTGGTTTGATAGCGTTGTTGTAAGACATGCACGTCGTGTTAGTGGTTTAACAGATCTATCGTTAAATTCTATCGACGTTTTAACAGGAATTCCAATAGTTAAAATTTGTGTTGCTTACAAATATAACGGAGAACTTCTAGATGAAGTTCCAGCAAACCTAAACATTTTAGCGAAGTGTGAGCCTGTATACGAAGAGCTTCCAGGTTGGACAGAAGATATTACTGGTGTGAAATCATTAGATGAGCTTCCTGAAAACGCAAGAAATTACGTAGAACGTGTTTCTGAGTTAACAGGTATTCAATTATCTATGTTCTCAGTTGGACCAGATCGTAATCAAACAAACATCGTTCGTAACGTATACGAAGCTTAATTGATATAAGAAACTGATTTTTTTAAGAAAAAACTCATGCTCTCATGAGTTTTTTCTTATCTTTTATAAAAAAAAGTAAAAAAGGTATTGCAAAAAGAAAAGTTTTTATGTTATGATAACTCTTGTCGTCACGAAATATGACGTTGGTGAGTATGAGCCATTAGCTCAGTTGGTAGAGCATCTGACTTTTAATCAGAGGGTCGAAGGTTCGAGTCCTTCATGGCTCACCATTTTATTTTTCGTGGCCCGTTGGTCAAGTGGTTAAGACACCGCCCTTTCACGGCGGTAACACGGGTTCGAATCCCGTACGGGTCATGTTTTTTTATATTTTTTGGTCCCGTGGTGTAGTGGTTAACATGCCTGCCTGTCACGCAGGAGATCGCCGGTTCGACCCCGGTCGGGACCGCCACTTTTGTTTATACCACCATTAGTGGTTTTATATATATGTTTTGGCTCGGTAGCTCAGTCGGTAGAGCAGAGGACTGAAAATCCTCGTGTCGGCGGTTCGATTCCGTCCCGAGCCACTCTCAGGATATTAGGTGGGCCCACTTAATATCCTTTTTATATTGTGCAATTTTACAAATGAGAGTAGTTATTTTACAATAGAATGAGGAGCCTCTAGCAGTTGAAGCTAGAGGTTTTTCTGTAGATCGTATAGGATTCCGTGTAAAAGTGGATCATACATGATTCTATGAGAATAGAGGAGAAAATACTTAAACAAAGGGTGGCGTAATATAGGGAAAGACTATATAAACATCAATGTGTTTGAGGATAATTGACCATATTTTTATGAGGAGGAAATACACGATGATGGGAAAGAAAATCTTAGTAGTTGATGATGAGAAGCCAATTGCAGATATTTTAAAATTTAACTTAGAAAAAGAAGGTTTTGAAATTGTAATGGCACATGATGGTGATGAGGCCATCGAGAAAGCAAACGAAGAACAACCTGATATGGTTTTATTAGATATTATGTTACCAGGAAAAGATGGACTAGAGGTTTGTCGTGAAATACGTAAAAGCTCTGAAATGCCAATTATTATGCTTACTGCGAAAGACTCTGAAATTGATAAAGTATTGGGACTTGAGCTTGGAGCAGATGATTATGTAACAAAACCATTTAGTACAAGGGAATTGTTGGCGCGTGTAAAAGCGAATTTACGTCGCCATCAGCAAGGCGGTACAGCAGAAAAAGAAGAAAATACAGAAATGGTTATTGGACCAATTGTTATTAATCCGAATGCATATAGTGTAACGAAACGTGAAGAAAGCATTGAGCTTACGCATCGTGAATTTGAGTTGCTACATTATTTAGCGAAGCATTTAGGACAAGTTATGACGCGAGAACATTTATTACAAACAGTTTGGGGTTACGATTATTTTGGGGACGTACGTACAGTAGATGTAACAGTACGTCGTTTGCGTGAAAAAATTGAAGATAATCCAAGTCATCCTACTTTAATTGTAACGAGACGTGGAGTAGGATATTACTTGCGTGACCCAGAGCAGGAATAGTATATGAAGAAAGTTGGTTTTTTTCAATCTATTCATTTAAAATTTGTGCTTATATATATGTTATTAATATTAATAGCAATGCAAGTTATTGGCGTATATTTTGTACGCGAACTAGAGAAAAGTCTTGTACAAAGTTTTAAGGATTCTTTAACGCAGCAAACAAATTTACTTTCTTATAATTTGAAGCAAGAATTCACAAAAAAGCGTGACAAAACAGAGTCAGTAGATGATGCAATTAGGAAGTCAATTACAGAATTTGCATCAGATCGCAAAAAAGATATTCAAGAGGTAAGTGTTATTGATGAACATAGACGTTTAATAGCAATCTCAGATTCTTCTAAGCAAAATAAGGTAAATAAGACAACGACAGACATAGCTGTCCAACGGGTACTTGTGCAAAAAAAAGCTGAGTCAAAGATTGAGAAAGATGGAAATACAGGCCATCGTGTTCAAGTTATGATTACTCCTATTGAAGGCGAGAATGGTAATCCTTATGGTGTCATTAAGATTGTTGCATCCATGGAAGACGTTTATAAACAGATGAAGGATATCAATCAAATTTTTGCGACTGGGACAGTAATTGCTTTATTAGTAACAGCAGTTCTTGGAATTTTATTAGCTCAGACAATTACAAGACCGATTTCAGATATGCGAAGACAAGCAATTGAAATGGCAAAAGGAAATTACTCTCGCAAAGTAAAAGTTCATAGTCATGATGAAATTGGACAATTGGCACTAGCTTTTAATAATTTATCAAAAAAATTACAACAAGCACGCTCTTCTACGGAAAGTGAAAGACGTAAGTTATCGTCAGTTTTATCACATATGACAGATGGTGTAATTGCTACAGATCGAAAGGGAGATATTATTTTATTAAATGATCCTGCTGAAAAGATGTTAAATGTTTCGCGTGAAACAGCACTTGATCAATCTGTCCTAGAGGTGTTAGGGATCCAAGAGGAGTTTACATTGGATCATCTATATGAAGAACCAGATTCAGTTTTATTAGATTTTAGTACGCGTAATGAACCATATATTTTGCGGGCTAGTTTTTCGGTTATTCAAAAAGAAACTGGTAAAGCGAATGGTTTAATCGCTGTATTGTATGATGTAACGGAACAAGAACGTATTGACCGTGAGCGCCGTGAATTTGTAGCGAATGTATCTCATGAGTTACGAACACCGTTAACAACTATGCGTAGTTATTTAGAAGCACTTACTGATGGTGCATGGCAAGATCCAAATATTGCACCACAATTTTTAACGGTTACACAAGAAGAAACAGAAAGAATGATTCGACTTGTAAATGCATTGCTGCAGTTATCTAAATTAGATAGTACAGAACATCGTTTAATGAAAGAGTGGGTAGACTTTACTGATTTCTTTAATAATATTATCGATCGTTTTGAAATGTCGAAGGAACAAAATGTTAGTTTCAAACGTTCTTTCTCTAAGAAATCTCGATTTATTGATATGGATGCAGACAAAATCACTCAAGTTTTATACAACATTATTTCAAATGCATTAAAATACTCTCCTGAAGGTGGAACGGTAACATATCGTTTACGCGATCGGGGAGATATGTTAGAAATTAGCGTCAGTGACCAAGGGATGGGAATTCCAAAAGAGAATGTAGAGAAGATTTTTGAGCGTTTTTATCGTGTTGATAAAGCGCGCTCGAGACAGATGGGTGGAACAGGTCTGGGCTTAGCTATCGCCAAAGAGATGATTGAAGCACATGGTGGATCTATTTGGGCGAAGAGTGAGGAAGGTAAAGGAACGACTATTTACTTTACTCTTCCAATGGCGAAGGAAGAAGAGGACGATTGGGAATGAATATGGAAAACTTTAAAACCATTGTTCTAATTAACCTAGTTGTCATTAGCCTGTTTCTTACCTTTAATTTATGGACATATGTACCTGATTCTAATTCGATGCAAAGTACAAAATTCGTCGAAGGTAATGCAGATGCACTAAAACAAGATATTTCAAATGTAATTGTTCCGTCTTCTATAATTGTTCATAAAGATAAGAAGCATTTCGTGAGTGAAAAGCAAGGGAATATAGACTTAATATATGCAATTCTTGAGAAAGGACAATTACATGATTGGACGGATATCACAAATACAGTTTCTAAAGCTGATTTTCTTTCTTATGTACATGGGGAAGGGAAAATCGAAATTATATTTCCTACAGAGATTCCGTTTGATGCGATTAGAGGCGTGTTAACAATTAAGGATAAGAAGTTGGAAAATCGAAGCTTTGATCGTATCGTTATTGATCCTTCAAGAAGCCGAGAGCAAAATATTGAAGTGGATTTTGTTTCTTATGGCAATCGTGAAATCTATAGAATGACCTTAACAGGTGTAAATGTAAAGGATATTGTAAATGCACAAAATCAATTTGTAGCATTGGCAAAACCTTATTTTAAGTATGATATAAATGATACGAAAAAAATATTTTTACCAGATGGAACGACAGAAATCAGTAGCTTGCTCTATATCCCCACTTACTTGGGAATAGACTCATTTAAGAATGCATTATTTAGTGATCCGCGTTATGCAACTCTTATTTCTGATAAGTCAGAAGAGACATACACAGATGGTATTCACTCTATGCAAATTAAACAGAATGGTGTAATGCTAGAGTACACAAATTCATCTGTACCTAGTGATAGGCATATGCAAGATTCTCTTCTTGTACAAAAGAGTTTTGAATTTGTTAATGGGCATAATGGTATAACAGAAGGCTATCGATTTAACTATATAAACTCCAAGGGAGAAACAAAATTTCGTTTGTATGAGGACGGCTTACCTGTATTTAACAAAGATGGGATGACGGAATTAAAGCAAGTGTGGGGAGCAGAAGAATTAATTAGCTATAAAAGACCCTTATTTAAATTCAAAAGTATTAGTCCTGAAGATAAGAAGGTACTTCCAACTGGTTGGGTTGTTACTCAATCATTAGAAAATAATCCTGAGATAGATAAAAAATTGATTCAAAATATCGGAATTGGTTATAAATTAGTGCCAGAAAATGGACCATATGCTACAGGTGAAAAACCCGCAAGTGGAACTTTAAAACCAATTTGGTATGTGGAGTATGGGGAAGATCATAAAGTGTTTGAGTGGAGTGAAGAGGAGGGGGGAAAGCTAATTGGACTGGAATAGAATTAAAACAATATTCATTGTTACCTTTTTTGTTTTAGACCTCTTTCTCGTGTTTCAATTCATTCAAAAGCAAGGTAGTAACCAGTTAGAACTCATGACCGAAACACAAGTGGATCAGCAACTAAAAGCGGATAAGATTACGGTGGGTGATTTACCTAAGGAACCAAAGAAAGATTTCTTTATTATCGCGAAAAATAAGACTTTTAAAGAAGAAGATATTCATTCTTTGAAAAATCAAACCCCTATCTTACAGGATGAGTCAAAAACAATTGTAAGTCACTTAAAGGAACCATTGTTAAACGCAAAAACACCATCTAAAGATAAGTATAGTGAGTTTTTGAAAAATTACGTGTTAGATGGACAAAAGTATGAGTTTGGGAAGGCGGATGGATCGAAAATTTATTTCATTCAAAAGTATAAAGATAAACCTATTTTTTATAATGAACAAGGGATGATTGTTGTTGATTTAAATGAGAAGAATGAGATTGTTTCGTATAAGCAAACCATGTTAACTGATTTAGAAGAAATGGGTGAAAATGAAAAAGCAAAAGAGCAAGAAATTATTACGGCTCAAACAGCTTTAGAAAATTTATACTTGAAGAATGAAATAAAGAAAAATACGCATTTTAAAGAAGTAAAAATTGGCTATGCAACTATTGTTGATTTGCATGAGTCTAATAAACAAGTACTTGCTCCAACATGGAATTTAAAAACAGAGCAAAAAGAGGATTTCTTTGTGAATGCTATTGAAGGACAAGTTATTAAGTTAAGAAAAGAGAAGGAAAACGAAAAGGATAATGGAGTGAGCGGGAATGAGTCTGCATTTTAGTGTACTTGCAAGTGGCAGTACAGGAAATGCGTTATATGTAGGAACTGAGAAACAAAAATTGCTTGTTGATGCAGGATTGAGTGGTAAAGCGACAGAGGCTTTATTTAAGCAAGCTGAGTTAAATATCCAAGATATATCAGGTATTCTTGTAACACATGAACATAGTGATCATATTAAAGGTCTTGGTGTTTTAGCACGGAAGTATCAGCTACCTGTGTACGCAAACGAAAAAACGTGGGATGCAATGGAACATTTAATCGGGAACATTCCAACTGATCAAAAATTTATTTTCTCAATTGGTGATGTAAAAACATTTGGAGATATTGAAGTTGAGTCATTTGGTGTATCTCATGATGCAGCAGAACCAATGTTTTACGCTTTTCATCATAATGATAGAAAATTAGCTCTTATTACAGATACGGGTTATGTAAGTGATCGTATGAAGGGGATTATTAAAGGAGCAAATGCTTTTGTATTTGAAAGCAATCATGATGTTGAAATGCTTCGTATGGGACGCTATCCGTGGAGTATTAAAAGACGTATTTTAAGTGATGTAGGCCACGTTTCCAATGAAGATGCTGCACTCGCGATGACGGATGTTATCACAGACGAGACGAAACATATTTATTTAGCGCATTTAAGTTTAGATAATAACATGAAAGAATTAGCACGTATGTCTGTAGCACAAGTGCTAGAAGAAAAAGGTTTTGGGGTTGGGGAATCGTTTGAAATACATGATACTGATCCAAAGAATCCCACAAAAATTCAATACGTATAATTCTTGATTTTAGTAAACAATAAAGGTGAATATAGTTGTTTTCAGGAAGATAGGTGAACAAGTATGTCCTTTATTGATGAAGAAGAGTTTCGTATGAAAAGAACAAACAAAAGGAAGCACAAAGGTATCATTATTTCTAGCGTAGCAGGAACAATCGTTGGAGCTTCATTATTTGCGTTTGGGGCCCCTTTGTTTTCTGAATCTGGAACTGGCTCTTTACAGCAAGCTGAGGCAAGTGATGGGAATGTGGCAGTTAAACAATCACAAACAGCGAATCACTCTGGTTTGGTAGATGCTGTTGATCGTACATCAGAAGCGGTTGTTGGTGTAATAAACATCCAGCGTGATAATTTTTCGGAGGCAGATTCAGAAGCTGGAACAGGATCAGGCGTCATTTATAAGAAAACAGATAGTCATGCTTATATCGTAACGAACCATCATGTTGTTGCCGGGGCGAATCGCATTGAGGTAAGCTTAAGCAATGGCAAAAAGATTCCTGCTAAAATATTGGGTAGCGATGTAGTCACAGATTTAGCTGTTTTAGAAATAGATGCAAAGCCTGTAAAGAAGGTAATTGAGATTGGTGATTCTAATACGCTTCACCGAGGAGAGCCAGTTATTGCAATTGGGAATCCACTTGGATTACAATTTTCAGGGACCGTAACGCAAGGGATTATTTCTGCAAATGAGCGAATTGTTCCTGTAGATTTAGACCAAGATGGGCATTATGATTGGCAAGTGGAGGTATTACAAACTGATGCTGCTATTAACCCAGGGAATAGCGGTGGAGCACTTGTAAATGCGGCAGGACAACTAATTGGGATCAACTCGATGAAAATCGCGGCAAAAGAAGTAGAAGGAATTGGATTAGCCATTCCTGTTACAAGAGCAGTTCCTGTTATGAATGAGCTTGAAAAATACGGAAAAGTAAGAAGACCGTATGTTGGAATTGAACTTAGATCACTAAATGAAATTCCGAATTATTATTGGTCTAAAACATTGCATTTACCAGATAGTGTAACAGATGGGGTTTGTATTTTAGATGTGAAGAGTCCATCGCCTGGTACGGATGCAGGGCTCAGAGAATATGATGTAATTGTAGCAGTAGATGGAAAACCAATACATGATATTATTGGTTTTCGAACGGCCTTATATAATAAAAAAATCGATGATAAAATGACTCTTACGTTTTATCGTGGTACTAAACGAGCAACAACAACGGTTAAGTTAGCCAGTCAAAATTATTAAAAAACAGGAGGACTGCCCTCCTGTTTTCTATTGTGAAAAAGTGAGGTGAGAACTATGAATTTACCTTGTTGTTTAGAGCATGTAGAATTAGCGCTAGATATTATTGTGGATGAATGTGAAGTAGCACCGGTTATCAACAATGTGGATAACTCAGAAAAAGAACAAAAAACATGTGAATTTTGTCAAAAAAAGGCGACATATGTTGTATCGAACACAGATTCTCACACAATATGTGGGTAATGTTTGTGGATATGTGGATAAGTTTTGTGGATAACATGTTTGTAAGGTGGGGAATACATGTGAATATCTCGGTTATATCAATCGGAAAACTAAAGGAAAAATATTTAAAACAAGGTATTGCAGAATACTTAAAACGATTATCATCTTATGCCAAAGTAGAAGTTATTGAATTACCGGATGAGAAAGCACCGGAAAACTTAAGTGAAGCAGAAATGTTAATTGTAAAAGAAAAAGAGGGCATACGTATATTGGATAAAATTTCAGATGATACGCATGTCATTGCGCTGGCTATTGAAGGTAAACAAAAATCATCAGAAGAATTTGCTGAAGGGCTAGATCGCCTTGCTACATATGGGAAAAGTAAAATAGCATTTGTAATTGGAGGGTCACTTGGACTGAGTTCAGAAGTGATGAAGCGCTCTAATGAATCCCTTTCATTCTCAAAGATGACATTACCGCATCAATTGATGAGACTAGTGCTTTTAGAGCAAGTGTATCGAGCATTTCGGATTAATCGTGGTGAACCGTATCATAAGTAAGCACATAGTTATTTGAAGAAGAAGTATCAAAGAACAAGATAATGTCTCTGATGCTTCTTTTTTCTATCTTATCAGAAGGATTGACAATGATACGATCAATTAGTGTATGCAAGAAATGTTTTTGTTTTTCAACAGGAAGTGTAGGTAAAAGCTTTGAAAAAGTAGAAAGGGTATCAAAAACCTTATCAAATGAGACTTCTTTGATAGTAGGTTCTTGTAATTTTTGTTCGATATATTGTTTTCTACCTTTTAGCTGGGTTAGTTCTTGATTTAATGATTCAAGTTTATTTGCTAATAAGTCTCCTGTAATCTTAGTCGTTTCAAATAGATTAAAGTATCTGTTGATATTTTTCTCTGTGGAAGAAATCTGTTCCTCGGTTGTTTGTAATTCATTTTTTAAAGGTTGAAGGTGCCTACTTATTTTATTATTAACATTATCTATGATGTCTTGAAGGATTAAAGGGTGAGAAACAATTTCTTCTAATTTTTCAAAGACATATTTTTCTGCATAATCTACTGGAATTAAATTTGATTTACAAACTGAACTCCCCTTATAATGAAAATTCCCGCATTGATAGTACCGTAAGTATTCTTTGCTGTTCTTGCTTTTTTTAATTTTATGCCCAATCATGCCTTGTCCACACATAGGACATCTTAAAAGTGTTGTTAGTGGAAAACAACCTGTAAAAGTTTTAGGCGATTTTTGAGATTTTTGTTTTAAAAGTGTTTGAGTTCTTTGCCACGTATTTTCATCAATGATAGGGGTATGTTCCCCTCTTGTAACTATAGGATTTTTATTCGTCCCTTGTCTGCGTTTTTCATTCCAATCAGTGATTTTATTAAATGATATGTATCCTGCATAAGCAGAATTATGAAGAATTGTACGAATCGAGTTAATAGAGAAAGCTTTGTTTCTTTTTGTTTTATAGCCTTCTTTATTGAGCTGGTTTGTAATTGCTTTGTAGCCTTTCCCACTTATGTATAGACGGAATATTTTTCTTACTAATTCGGCTTCACTTTCAACAATAATAAGTTTTTTATTTTTGGAAGTATATCCTAACATACTTCCTCCGTTCCATTTACCTTCTATTGCTCGTTGTTTCATTCCCATTTTTACATTATCTACAATTGTATTTCGTTCTAATTCAGCAAAAGTTCCCATCATTTGCATCATTGCTTTTCCAGTGGCGGTTGAGGCATCTATTGATTCACTTACACTAGAGAATAAAACATTATTATTATCAAAATAGTCAATGAGCTGTAGGAAGTCCAATTGTTTACGTGATAATCTAGATATCTTCCAAACGATAATCATGTTAAATTTATGATCTTTACAGTCATTTAGTAATTGTTGTAAAGCAGGACGATTAGTTGATTTACCGCTAAAACCTTCATCCTTGTAAGTGTTATAAATATCATATTTATGACCTTTACAGTAGTCTGTTAAGGTTTTTACTTGTCCTTCAATTGAATACCCTTCTTCTGCCTGTTCTTCAGTAGATACCCTTACATACAGTGCAACTTTCATGTATTCCCCTCCATTTATGAATTTATTAATAAATTCCCTATATTCAATTGTTAGCATGTCCCATTGAAAGGTGTCAAATTGATATTGACAAAAATGGAGGAT
>NZ_JBALQK010000067.1:0-29723 GCF_036965845.1 Bacillus sp. JJ1127
TTAGATTGACAAACTGTCACATATAAAAAAACGACCCAAATGGATCGTTTTTAAACGCCTTACGCGTTTACTTGTTTCGCTAAGCGAGATTTTTGACGAGCTGCAGCGTTTTGGTGGATAAGACCTTTACGAGCTGCTTTGTCAAGTTTTTTAGAAGCAGTTTTGAAAGCTTCTTTAGCATTTTCAAGATCGTTATTAGTAACTAAAGCTTCTACAGTTTTAACAGCTGTACGCATGTCAGACTTAATAGAAGCGTTATGTGCACGACGCTCTTCGCTAAGTTTAGCGCGTTTGATAGCAGATTTGATGTTTGCCATACTTTTCACCTCCCTGGTGCGATCGAGTGACTCGATACTTACATAGAACAAGTGATATTCTATCAAACAGAGAAGAGAATTGCAATAGCGAGATCAATGAAATTTCATGTAAAGGAAAGAATGACCTTATATAGTTTAGGGAAATCTAACTATATTTACTATGAATTACGGAGGAGATACGATGAAAGAACCGCTAGATTTAAGTAAATATAATGTTAGAACAGACCTTGCAGTAGAGGCGCATCAAATGTTACAAGAACGTCAACAAGAACAAAATAGTGTGCAGGGCGTTGTTGTAAAAGAGCGTGAAGAAGAGGGTATTACCATTACAAAAGTGATAATTGATGAAAGTGCTTCTGAATCAATGGGTAAAAAGCCAGGGAATTATTTAACACTTGAAGTACAAGGGATTCGCCAACAAGATACGGAACTTCAGCAAAAAGTAGAACGTATTTTTGCAAAAGAATTTTCTTATTTATTGGAAGAAATCGGAATAACGAAAGAAGCAAGTTGTTTAATTGTAGGATTAGGGAATTGGAATGTTACACCAGATGCGCTTGGTCCGCTTGTTGTAGAGAATGTGCTTGTGACACGCCACCTTTTTAAATTACAGCCTGAAAGTGTAGAAGAGGGATTTCGTCCTGTCAGTGCGATTCGACCAGGTGTAATGGGAATTACGGGAATTGAAACGAGTGATGTAATTTACGGTATCATTGAAAAAACAAAACCAGACTTTATTATTGCGATTGATGCACTTGCGGCGCGTTCTATTGCACGGGTAAATAGTACGATACAGATTTCAGATACAGGGATTCACCCTGGCTCAGGCGTGGGAAATAAACGGAAAGAATTGAGCAAAGAGACACTTGGTATTCCTGTTATTGCCATTGGGGTTCCGACGGTTGTTGATGCAGTTTCCATTACGAGCGATACAATCGATTTCATCTTGAAGCATTTTGGGCGTGAAATGAAAGAAGGGGATAAACCGTCTCGTTCTTTATTACCAGCTGGCTTTACATTTGGAGAGAAAAAGAAATTAACAGAAGAGGATATGCCAGATGAAAAAAGTCGAAATATGTTTTTAGGAGCAGTGGGCACTTTGGAAGATGAAGAAAAGAGAAAATTGATTCATGAGGTGTTAGCCCCTCTTGGTCACAATTTAATGGTGACACCAAAAGAAGTAGATACGTTTATTGAAGATATGGCGAATGTAATAGCGAGCGGTTTAAATGCTGCACTTCATCATCAAGTTGATCAAGATAATACAGGTGCATATACGCATTAATGAGAAGAGGCGAGAGTAGTTGAGTCGATTTGCACTCCAGTGTGTGAGCTGTGTTATTCTGCTTTTGTTTGTGATGTTGATTGGGATTGGAATCGCTAATCATGGTTTAAAGAGTATGAAGGGATATCGTCAGCCAACGTATGAACAAATTGCTCATATGACAGGGACAGAGAGTTCAAGTGTTGAAACGGAAATTTTAGGTGAGACGTTTTCTGCATGTAAAAAACAAAAACAGTTAGAAAGCCTTAGGAGCTTTAATGTTGTAGAAGGATTTGGGATGGGGATTGCAGAATTGACTCGAAATATTGCTAAGTTTGGGACGGATATAGTGATTGGAAAAATAAAAGAAATTTTTAGCTAATTGGAAGGATAAGAGAAGGTTGTCTTATAGTTTTGTAAGACAACCATTTTTTATTTGAAAAAGGTTTGTCTCTTGCACTTTGCTCGCATAAGATAAAGATAGGATGATTTGTCTTGTAAGCAGCACGAGTTTTCATTGAATCTTTGCTGCTCTATTGATATAATCAGTGCTAGTGTATATTGGCGAGACTATTAGGAGTTGAGAACATAGATGAATAAAGAAGAAAGAGCAAAAAGGCAGTCTAACATTCGTAACTTTTCCATCATTGCTCACATTGACCACGGAAAGTCAACGTTAGCAGACCGTATTTTGGAGAAAACAAACGCTTTAACACAACGTGAAATGAAAGCTCAATTACTTGACTCTATGGATTTAGAGCGTGAGCGTGGCATTACAATTAAATTAAATGCGGTTCAATTAAAGTACACAGCAAAAAATGGCGAAGAATATACGCTTCACTTAATCGATACACCAGGACATGTCGACTTTACGTACGAAGTATCTCGTAGTTTAGCGGCTTGTGAAGGTGCAATCCTTGTTGTCGATGCAGCGCAAGGTATTGAAGCACAAACATTAGCAAACGTATATTTAGCGCTTGATAATAATTTAGAAATTTTACCGGTTATTAATAAAATCGATTTACCGAGCGCTGATCCAGAACGTGTTCGTCAAGAAGTAGAAGATGTAATCGGTTTAGATGCATCAGAAGCTGTACTTGCTTCCGCAAAAGCTGGCATTGGTATTGAAGACATTTTAGAACAAATCGTTGAAAAAGTACCAGCTCCAGAAGGTGACCCGGAAGAGCCGCTTCAATGTATGATTTTTGACTCTTTATATGATCCATACCGCGGTGTAATTGCATATATCCGTGTTGTAAACGGTACAGTAAAAGTTGGCGATAAAGTACGTATGATGGCAACTGGTAAAGAATTTGAAGTGACAGAAGTAGGTGTATTTACACCGAAAACAACGCAATGCGAAGAATTAACAGTAGGTGATGTAGGATTCTTAGCGGCATCTATTAAAAATGTAGGAGACACACGTGTTGGTGATACCATCACACATGCGAAACGTCCAGCAGCGGAGCCGTTACCAGGGTATCGTAAATTAAACCCAATGGTATTCTGTGGTTTATATCCAATCGATTCTGCACGTTATAACGATTTGCGTGATGCGTTAGAAAAACTGGAATTAAATGATTCGGCTCTTGAGTTTGAACCAGAAACATCTCAAGCGTTAGGATTTGGTTTCCGCTGTGGATTCTTAGGTTTACTTCACATGGAAATTATTCAAGAACGTATTGAACGTGAATTCAAGATTGACCTAATTACAACAGCACCAAGCGTTATTTACAAAGTGTATTTAACGAATGGAGAAGATATGATTGTAGATAACCCATCTAATATGCCAGATCCTCAAGCGATCGATCGTGTGGAAGAACCATTTGTAAAAGCGACAATTATGGTTCCAAATGATTACGTTGGGGCTGTAATGGAAATTTGCCAAGGTAAACGTGGTACGTTTATTGATATGCAATATTTAGATGACACACGTGTTACGTTAACATATGAAATCCCGCTTTCTGAAATCGTATATGATTTCTTCGATCAACTAAAATCAAATACGAAAGGCTATGCATCATTTGATTACGAATTAATCGGCTATAAACCATCTAGACTTGTGAAGATGGATATTTTATTAAATAATGAACAAGTCGATGCTTTATCATTTATCGTACACCGTGATTCAGCGTACGACCGTGGTAAAGTAATCGTAGAAAAATTAAAAGAATTAATTCCAAGACAACAGTTCGAAGTGCCGATTCAGGCGACTATTGGAAACAAAGTTGTAGCACGTTCTACAATTAAGGCGATGCGTAAAAATGTACTTGCAAAATGTTACGGTGGTGACATTTCTCGTAAACGTAAACTTCTTGATAAACAAAAAGAAGGTAAAAAACGTATGAAGTCTGTTGGTTCTGTAGAAGTGCCACAAGAAGCATTCATGGCTGTATTGAAAATGGATGATAACTAATAAGAAAGAAGCCGTTTGTGCGGCTTCTTTTTTATATCGGTATACTTTTTTAGACAACTATAAATCTCTCCTTTACAATAGTGAGGATGCTTTTCGTGTAAGGAGAAAAAGAGGATTGATATAGAGTTAGGAGACGAATGATGTCTGAAAATATTCGGAAAGATATTCAAGAAAAGATACAAAATGGTGATTTTAATTGTGAAAAGGAATTGGCTCTTTCCATTATTAGCTGAAAATAGAAAGTTGTAATTTTATGGCATCTAGGTGTGGAAGGACCGCATCGCTTTAGTGAGTTACAAAGACTATTTTCAAATATCTCTCACAAAGCTTTGTCAAATCAATTAAAAGAATGAATGGAAGATGGGATTATTGGCCGGACAGTATATCCAGAAGTGCCTCCGCGCGTAGAATATTTTATGAAGGATTTAGGCATGACACTTTTACCAATCGTCGAAATGATGTATGATTGGGAGAAAATGCGAATGAAGCAAATTCGCAATGGGTTAGAGAAGTAAAGGAGCCTCCGAAATGCGGAGGTTTTCTTTTTAGAAAGGTAGGAGTAAAGTTTGATGCAAGCTGCATATATTCATATTCCGTTTTGTCAGCATATTTGTCACTACTGTGATTTTAATAAAGTATTTATTGAACGTCAGCCTGTTGTTCAATATTTGGAGTATTTAGAAAAAGAGATAATAAATACGGTGCAAAAGGTACCGTTTGAAAATATGAAAACAATTTTTGTTGGGGGCGGGACACCAACAGCGTTAAATATGGAGCAGACGAAAAAACTTCTTGATATTATTAATCGTCGTTTGCGTCGGTTTGCTCCAAACTGTGAATTAACGTTTGAAGCGAATCCTGGAGATTTACCGAAAGAAAAATTGAACCTTCTATTAGAGGGCGGTGTGAACCGAATTAGTTTTGGTGTGCAAACGTTTCGAGATGAACTGTTAGAGAAGATTGGACGTAAGCATACGAGAGAAGATGCGTTTGTAGCAATTCGTGAAGCGCAGGAAGTTGGTTTTACGAATATTAATGTCGATTTAATTTATGCATTGCCAGGGCAAACGATTGAAGATGTGAAAGAAACGTTAGATATCGCTTTCACACTCGGTGTTCAACATTTCTCTGCGTATTCTTTAATTGTTGAACCGAAAACTGTCTTTTACAATTTAATGAATAAAGGGAAATTAAGGCTTCCTGGTGAAGACCATGAGGCGAAGATGTATGAAATGGTAATGGATGAGATGGAGAAACATGGTTACCATCAGTATGAAATTAGTAATTTTTCAAAAGAAGGATATGAAAGTAGACATAATCTCACATACTGGAATAATGAACAGTATTATGGTTTTGGAGCTGGTGCTCACAGTTATGTGAATGGAGAGCGAATCCAAAATGTTGGTCCATTGAAACAATATTTTTCTAAAATTGATGAGACGGGATTCCCTTATCTAGATGTTCATGAAGTGACGAGAAAGGAAAGAATGGAAGAAGAACTATTTTTAGGACTTAGGAAAACAAAGGGTGTTTCTAAACTAGGATTTCAGAAGAAGTTTGGTATAGAAATGGATGAAATCTTTGCGAAGCAATTGTTACAGGGTAAAGAACATGGGTTGCTTCAGAACAAAGATGACTATGTTTGTTTGACGAGACAAGGTAAGTTATTAGGGAATGAAGTATTTCAATCATTTTTAATTGATTAATGTAATGTCCGGTAGGTGTGAAAAAGTTTCTCTATTTCGTGACGTTTCCGTTGACAATTCAATGTCAATTTTGGTAAGTTATTAATAGATTTAGCACTCGAAGATAAAGAGTGCTAACAGAGGTGATGATGAGATGCTTACGGAACGTCAGCTCTTAATTTTACAAACAATTATTGATGACTTTATTGGATCAGCGCAGCCTGTTGGGTCAAGAACGTTGGCTAAAAAAGATGAAATTACATTTAGTTCAGCTACCATTCGAAATGAAATGGCTGATTTAGAAGAACTAGGATTTATTGAAAAAACGCACAGTTCTTCTGGACGTGTCCCCTCAGAAAAAGGGTATCGATTTTATGTAGACCATCTTTTAGCGCCACAGAACTTACCAAATGAGGAGATTGTGCAGATTAAAGATTTATTTGCTGAAAGAATTTTTGAAGCAGAGAAAGTTGCACAGCAATCAGCTCAAATTTTATCGGAACTCACAAATTATACGGCGATTGTTCTTGGGCCGAAAGTGAGTACAAATAAGCTTAAAAATGTACAAATTGTTCCGCTGGATCATCAAACAGCAGTCGCGATTATTGTAACGGATACAGGGCATGTACAAAGCAAAACGATTACCGTTCCGGAATCTGTTGATTTATCAGATTTAGAAAAGATGGTTAATATTTTAAATCAAAAGCTATCTGGTGTATCGATGGCAGAATTACACAATAAAATTTTAAAAGAGATTGTGACAGTTCTCCGTGGATATGTCCATAATTATGATAGTGCAATAAAAATATTAGATGGTACATTTCAAGTGCCTTTATCGGAAAAGATATACTTTAGCGGGAAAGCCAATATGCTTTCGCAGCCGGAGTTTCATGATATCCAAAAGGTACGCTCCTTGCTGACAATGATCGATAATGAAGCCGCGTTTTACGATATTTTGCGTAATAAACAAGTCGGTATTCAAGTGAAAATTGGTCGAGAAAATTCTTCGACAGCTATGGAAGATTGTAGTTTAATTTCTGCAACTTATTCCATTGGTGAAGAGCAGCTTGGAACAATCGCAATTTTAGGTCCGACGAGAATGCAATATTCTCGTGTAATTAGTCTGTTACAATTGTTTACAAGACAATTTACAGAGGGTTTAAACGGAGTGTATAAATCAAAATAATAAATTCGCTCGAGTAATGAACAGAATCATTGCTGGTGTGTAACATAAAATTTATGCTTGGATGCTCATGCCCAGCGTGAGCTCTAGTGCCTTTTAAGGAGGTGAAAGTTGTGGAAGAGCGTAACGAACAAGTAGTTGAAGAAGCGAAAGAAACGCAAACCGAAGAGACTATTACAGCAGAAAGCAGTGAAGAAACTGTGATAGAAGAGAAAAGTGAAGCGGCTCTTTTACAAGAAAAAGTAGACGAATTGCAAGCGAAATTGACGGAAACGGAAGGTCGCACATTGCGTCTACAAGCTGATTTTGAAAACTATAAGCGCCGCGTTCAACTGGATAAGCAAGCGGCTGAAAAATATAAATCACAAAGTCTTGTGTCAGATATTTTACCGGCTCTTGATAACTTTGAAAGAGCGATGCAAGTGGAAGCGAGCGACGAGCAGATGAAGTCCTTACTACAAGGGATGGAAATGGTATATCGTCAATTGCTAGAAGCACTGACTAAAGAAGGTGTTGAAGCGATTGAAGCTGTTGGTAAACAGTTTGATCCGCATGAACATCAAGCTGTTATGCAAGTAGAAGACAGCGAGTTTGAATCAAACGCGGTTGTGGAAGAATTCCAAAAAGGCTATAAGCTGAAAGATCGTGTAATTCGCCCATCAATGGTAAAAGTAAATCAATAATTTACATAAATGTAGGAGGTTTCGCCATGAGTAAAATTATCGGTATTGACTTAGGTACAACAAACTCTTGTGTAGCTGTTATGGAAGGTGGAGAACCAAAGGTTATCCCAAATCCAGAAGGGAACCGTACAACACCTTCTGTTGTAGCTTTCAAAAATGAAGAGCGTCAAGTTGGGGAAGTAGCGAAGCGTCAAGCAATTACGAACCCAAATACAATCATGTCTGTTAAACGTCATATGGGTACAGACTACAAAGTAGAAGTTGAAGGTAAAGATTACACACCTCAAGAAATTTCTGCAATCATTTTACAAAACTTAAAAGCTTCTGCTGAAGCGTACTTAGGTGAAACAGTAACGAAAGCTGTTATCACAGTACCAGCATACTTCAACGATGCAGAGCGCCAAGCAACAAAAGACGCTGGTCGTATTGCTGGTTTAGAAGTAGAACGTATTATTAACGAACCAACAGCAGCTGCGCTTGCTTACGGTTTAGAAAAACAAGACGAAGAACAAAAAGTTCTTGTATACGACTTAGGTGGCGGTACATTTGACGTATCTATCCTTGAATTAGCAGATGGAACATTTGAAGTTATTTCAACTGCTGGTGACAATCGTCTTGGTGGTGACGACTTTGACCAAGTTATCATCGATCATTTAGTAGCTGAATTCAAAAAAGAAAATAACATTGATTTAAGCCAAGATAAAATGGCACTTCAACGTTTGAAAGATGCAGCTGAAAAAGCGAAAAAAGATCTTTCTGGTGTAACACAAACACAAATTTCATTACCATTCATTAGTGCTGGAGCTGCTGGTCCATTACACTTAGAATTAAACTTAACAAGAGCGAAATTTGAAGAGCTTTCAGCTAACCTTGTTGAAAGAACATTAGAACCAACTCGTCGTGCATTAAAAGATGCTGGTCTTTCTCCAAGTGAATTAGATAAGGTTATTCTTGTTGGTGGTTCTACTCGTATTCCAGCTGTACAAGAAGCAATTAAACGTGAAACTGGTAAAGAACCATATAAAGGCGTTAACCCTGATGAAGTTGTAGCATTAGGTGCTGCAGTTCAAGGTGGCGTACTTACTGGTGATGTAAAAGGCGTTCTATTATTAGACGTAACTCCACTTTCTTTAGGTATTGAAACTATGGGTGGCGTATTCACAAAATTAATCGATCGTAACACAACAATTCCAACAAGTAAGTCACAAGTGTTCTCAACTGCTGCTGATAACCAGCCTGCAGTAGACATTCACGTATTACAAGGTGAGCGTCCAATGTCAGCTGACAACAAAACATTAGGTCGCTTCCAATTAACAGATATCCCGCCAGCACCACGTGGTATTCCACAAATCGAAGTAACATTCGATATTGATGCGAACGGTATCGTAAATGTACGTGCGAAAGACTTAGGAACAAGCAAAGAACAAACAATTACAATTCAATCTTCTTCAGGTCTTTCTGATGAAGAGGTAGATCGTATGGTTCAAGAAGCAGAAGCAAATGCTGACGCTGACCAAAAGCGTAAAGAAGAAGTTGAACTTCGTAACGAAGCTGACCAACTTGTATTCCAAACAGATAAAGTTGTAAAAGATTTAGAAGGCAAAGTAGATGCAGCTGAAGTAGCGAAAGCAACAGAAGCAAAAGATGCATTAAAAGCGGCAATCGAGAAAAATGATCTTGATGAAATCCGTGCGAAAAAAGATGCACTTCAAGAAATCGTACAACAATTAACTGTAAAATTATATGAGCAAGCTCAAGCTGCTGCTGGCGCTCAGCAAGCAGAAGGTGCACAAGGTAACGCTGGTGCAAAAAATGACAACGTAGTTGACGCTGAGTTTGAAGAAGTAAAAGAAGACAAGTAATAAAGTAAAACAACATAAGTAAGATGACAAAAAGTCAAAGTCAAGCGTGCCTTGGCTTTGGCTTTTTTCACGAATAAGAAAAAGGCTTAGTGTGAACTAAGTCTTTCATGTGAGGGTCTTACGTTTTTCTTTTTGCATACTGTAAGTGAGGAAACTTTGTTGCAAAGCACTTTCTTTCGGTGTTAAAATTACGTTTATGTGAAAGATTCGGGGGTTACAAATTTATGAATAAACGAGACTATTATGAGGTGCTCGGCCTTAGCAAGGGCGCTTCAAAAGATGAAATCAAAAAAGCATATCGTCGTTTGGCTAAAAAATATCATCCAGACGTAAGTAAAGAAGAAAATGCAATTGAAAAGTTTAAAGAAGTACAAGAAGCATATGAAGTGTTGAGTGATGATCAAAAACGTGCGCAGTACGATCAATTTGGTCATGCGGATCCAAATCAAGGTTTCGGTGGCTTCGGCGGCGGAGACTTTGGTGGTGGCTTCGGATTTGAAGATATCTTTAGTTCATTCTTTGGCGGTGGTGGCAGACGTCGTGATCCAAATGCGCCGCGTCAAGGTGCTGACTTGCAATATCAAGTGACGTTAGACTTTGAAGAAGCAATTTTTGGTAAGGAATTAAATGTTGAAATTCCAGTGGAAGACCCTTGTGATACATGTCACGGCACTGGGGCGAAACCAGGAACTTCAAAAGAAACATGTAAGCATTGTTCAGGAACAGGTCAAGTGAGCGTAGAACAAAATACACCATTTGGTCGCATTGTAAATCGTCAAGCGTGTAACCATTGTTCAGGAACAGGCCAAATCATTAAAGAAAAATGTACAACGTGTCATGGCTCTGGAAAAGTGCGTAAACGTAAAAAAATTAACGTTAAAATCCCAGCTGGTATCGATAATGGACAACAAATCCGTGTGTCAGGTAAAGGAGAAGCGGGTGTAAATGGTGGGCCAGCAGGTGATTTATATGTTGTTGTTCACGTAAGAAATCATGAATTCTTCGAGCGTGATGGTGATCATATTATTTGTGAAATGCCATTAACATTCACGCAAGTAGCGCTTGGTGCTGAAGTGGAAGTCCCTACAGTTCACGGGAAAGTGAAATTGAAAATTCCAGCAGGGACACAAACTGGAACAGAATTCCGCCTAAAAGGAAAAGGAGCTCCAAATGTACGGGGATATGGTCAAGGTGATCAATACGTAGTTGTTCGTGTTGTTGTACCAACAAAATTAACATCACACCAAAAAGAATTATTACGTGAATTTGCAGGACAAGAAGACCAAGATGGTGGCTTATTCGGAAAGCTTAAACGTGCTTTCAAAGGGGAATAATGGAAATAAAAAATGGAGTTGGTAAATTGTGAAATGGTCAGAAATTAGTATTCATACAACAGAGGAAGCAGTAGAAGCTGTTTCTCATATTTTGCACGAAGCAGGTGCAAGTGGCGTAGCGATTGAAGATCCGGCAGAGCTAACAAAAGAGCGCGAGCAACAGTATGGTGAAATTTATGCGCTTAATCCAGCTGAATATCCAGCGGATGGTGTGTTAATAAAAGCATATTTCCCACAAACGGATTCTTTACATGAAACAGTTGCGAGTGTAAAATCATCTATTGATGTACTTCCATCTTTCGACATCGAAATTGGTACAGGAAATATTACGATTAATGAAGTCGATGAGGAAGACTGGGCTACTGCTTGGAAAAAATATTATCATCCAGTTCAAATTTCTGATACATTCACAATTGTGCCAACATGGGAAGAGTATACACCTTCTTCTGTAGATGAAAAGATTATTGAATTAGATCCAGGTATGGCGTTTGGTACAGGGACACATCCAACAACAACGATGTGTATTCGAGCATTAGAGAAAACAGTTCAGCCTGGTAGTGCAGTAATTGATGTTGGAACAGGTTCTGGCGTATTAAGTATTGCGGCGGCAAAACTGGGTGCAGCATCTGTTCAGGCATATGATTTAGATCCAGTTGCAGTTGAAAGTGCAGAAATGAACGTGCGTTTAAATAAAACGGACGACATTGTATCTGTCGGACAAAATAGTTTGTTAGAAGGTATTGAGGGACCGGTAGATTTGATTGTAGCAAATTTACTTGCGGAAATTATCCTTCTCTTCCCTGAAGATGCAGCTCGAGTTGTAAAACAAGGCGGATTATTTATTACATCTGGTATTATTGCAGCAAAAGAAAAAGTGATTTCTGAGGCACTAGAGAAAGCTGGATTTACAATTGAAGAAGTATTAAGAATGGAAGATTGGGTAGCAATCATTGCACGAAATGCGTAATATATAATTTATGATTATAATGAATGGAAGAGTCTCTCGTTATATAAAGCGAGGGACTTGCCGTTTGTTATATTAAAATGATAACGTTTCGTTCTTTTCGTAAGTGTGGACTTACGAAAGGAACGAAACTTTACTAAGGTGATGAGATGCAACGTTATTTTGTAGAAGAGAAATATGTAAATGATGCAAGTATTCGTATTGTAGGTGATGATGTACATCATATTGCAAGAGTGATGCGCATGACAGCTGGTGATTCTATTTATTGCTGTGTAAACGGAAAAACAGCAAGATGTACAATTGCTGAAATTACCAGTGAATTTGTGGATAGTGCTATTGTAGAATGGGTAGAGACGTCAAGCGAACTGCCAGTGTTCGTAACGATTGCAAGTGGACTGCCGAAAGGAGACAAGCTAGAGTTAATTTTTCAAAAAGGAACTGAGCTTGGGGCAGCTGCATTTTTACCATTTCAAGCATCTCGTTCTATCGTAAAATGGGATGCGAAAAAAGCAGATAAAAAAGTTGAGCGCTTAAAAAAAATTGTGAAAGAAGCAGCGGAACAATCACATAGAAGTGAAATTCCAGATGTGCATACTCCAGCATCATTTAAACAATTGCTCACGATGAGCAGTGAGTATGATGTGTGTCTTGTTGCGTATGAAGAGGAAGCAAAACAAGGTGAAAAAGCGAATTTTGCGAAGGCTTTAGCGACGATTGAGCATGGTCAAAAACTTTTAATTGTATTTGGCCCAGAGGGTGGGTTATCTGAGGAAGAAATTTCTGCGCTTTGCGAACATAAATTTGTACCATGTAGTTTAGGACCAAGGATTTTAAGGACAGAAACGGCACCGCTTTATGCGTTAAGCGCCGCTTCTTATCATTTTGAATTGATGGGGTGATGATCAATGGCAACTGTTGCGTTCCATACGTTAGGTTGTAAAGTAAACCACTACGAAACAGAAGCGATTTGGCAATTGTTTAAACAAGGTGGTTATGAAAGAACAGATTTTGAAAAAACAGCAGATGTATATGTAATTAATACATGTACGGTAACAAATACAGGTGATAAAAAGAGCCGTCAAGTTATCCGTCGTGCAGTAAGACAGAATCCGGATGCGGTTATTTGTGTAACAGGATGTTATGCACAAACATCTCCAGCAGAAATTATGGCAATTCCAGGCGTGGATATCGTTGTTGGTACGCAAGATCGTGAAAAAATGTTAGGATATATCGAAGAGTATCGTAAAGAGCGTCAACCAATTAATGCTGTCCGCAACATTATGAAAACACGTGTATATGAAGAGCTTGATGTACCGTATTTCACTGACCGTACACGTGCATCTTTAAAAATACAAGAAGGTTGCAATAACTTCTGTACGTTCTGTATCATTCCTTGGGCACGTGGTTTAATGCGTTCTCGTGATGGAAAAGAAGTTATTCACCAAGCACAGCAATTAGTTGATGCAGGCTATAAAGAAATCGTTTTAACTGGTATTCATACAGGTGGATACGGAGAAGACATGAAAAATTACAATTTAGCTGGACTGCTTCGCGATATGGAAGCTGAGGTAAATGGCTTAAAACGTCTTCGTATTTCTTCCATTGAAGCGAGTCAAATTTCAGACGAAGTAATTGAAGTATTAGATAAATCTGAAGTAGTTGTGCGTCACTTACACATTCCGTTGCAATCAGGATCAAACACTGTATTAAAACGTATGCGCCGTAAATATACGATGGAATTTTTCCAAGAACGCTTAGATCGCTTGAAAGAGGCGTTACCAGGCCTTGCAATTACATCAGACGTAATTGTTGGTTTCCCTGGTGAAACGGAAGAAGAATTTATGGAAACATACAATTTCATTAAAGAAAACCGTTTCTCTGAATTACACGTTTTCCCTTATTCAAAACGTACTGGAACACCTGCAGCTCGTATGGATGATCAAATTCCTGAAGAAGTAAAAAATGATCGTGTGCACCGTCTAATTGAATTATCAAATCAATTAGCGAAAGAATATGCTTCTCAATTTGAAGGAGAAGTTCTTGAAATTATTCCAGAAGAACCATTCAAAGAGGGCGACCGCGAAGGATTATATGTAGGCTATACAGATAACTACTTAAAGGTTGTTTTTGAAGGATCTGAAGAATTGATTGGTAAACTGGTAAAAGTGAAAATTACAAAAGCTGGTTATCCATATAATGAGGCTCAATTTGTACGTGTTCTTGAAGATGATGTGAAAAAAGAATCAGCAAGTGCGTAATGAGAAAGCATGCAAAAGAAAAGGGTTTGCATGCTTTTTTCATTGGTGGAGAAGTTAAGATATGAAGTTGTAATATTTCATGCTATAATGCTAACCGTTGCAGTTGTCAGACAACTGTTGAGTGAAGAAAGGAGCATATGAAAAAATGAACTATGCAAAATTAATCGACCACACACTATTAAAACCGGATACAAAAAAAGAAGCAATTGTTACATTATGTGAAGAAGCAAAAGTACATGATTTTGCTTCTGTATGTGTAAATCCTACTTGGGTTGAAACAGCAGCTGAATTATTAAAGGGTACAGATGTAAAAGTTTGTACGGTAATCGGTTTCCCACTTGGGGCAAACACGCCAGAAACAAAAGCATTTGAAACGCAAGATGCAATTGCAAAAGGTGCAACAGAAGTTGATATGGTAATCAACATCGGTGCATTAAAAGATAAAAATGATGAGTTAGTAGAGCGCGATGTTCGTGCAGTTGTAGAAGCAGCAAAAGGAAAAGCACTTGTGAAAATTATTATTGAAACATGTTTATTAACAGAAGAAGAAAAAGTCCGTGCGTGTGAATTATCTGTAAAAGCAGGTGTAGACTTTGTAAAAACATCAACTGGCTTTTCAACAGGTGGCGCAACAATAGCAGATGTAGCATTAATGAGAAAAACAGTTGGACCAGAAATTGGCGTAAAAGCTTCAGGTGGCGTGCGCAGCGGTGAAGATATGGATGCGATGGTAGAAGCGGGAGCAACGCGCATCGGTACAAGCTCTGGCGTTGCGTTAGTAAGTGGAAAAACAGCAACAACTGATTATTAATTTAAAAGCGGGAGTGCCCTGTTTAGAATCGACTGTTTAGTCCCGTCGGCTAAGGTACTTTCACGCAGAAGGCGTTCTTTACCTTCTTGCGTGGCAGATTCTTAGCCGTGAGGGTCTACCGGATAGATGTAAAAGCAGAAGTAATTTTAAGACTTGTGCCATTTGTACAAAATAATTAGTTGTATTACATAAATTGGTTCGAATAAAAGGTAAAATAAATATCAGTTATAATACGTAGTTTACATAGACTTTTAAAAAGGAAGGGCACCTACTCCCCTTTTATTCTGTCAAATAGTTGACCTGAAGTGACAAAATGTATTATAATCGTAAAAGACATGCTGAAGAAGTGTTTCTTTTTGCATGCTGAAGTTAGTATGTAAGTGTGATGTTTCGGAGGGAGGGAAAGAGAATGTCAAAAACAGTCGTTCGTAAAAACGAGTCTTTGGAGGATGCACTTCGCCGTTTTAAAAGATCGGTTTCTAAAACTGGTACACTTGCTGAAGCAAGAAAGCGCGAGTTTTATGAAAAACCAAGTGTAAAACGTAAGAAGAAATCTGAAGCGGCAAGAAAGCGTAAATTCTAAGAGAGGGTGTAAGTTATGAGTCTTCTCGGTCGTTTAAACGATGATATGAAACAAGCGATGAAGAATAAACAAAAAGAAAAATTAACCGTTATTCGTATGGTTAAGGCTGCTTTGCAAAATGAAGGTATTAAACTGCAACATACTCTTACTGAAGAAGAGGAATTAACAGTTTTAGCTCGTGAAGTAAAACAGCATAAGGACTCCCTCCTTGAATTTAAAAAAGCGGGTCGTGATGACCTTGTTGATAAACTGCAACGTGAAATTCAGATTTTAAACACGTATTTGCCAGAGCAATTAACAGAGGAAGAGCTTGCGAACGTAATTAAGCAAGTAATTGCTGATGTTGGTGCTGCTTCTAAAGCAGATATGGGTAAAGTGATGAGTGCTGTTATGCCGAAAGTAAAAGGTAAAGCAGACGGATCACAAGTGAATAAGCTGGTTGCACAGCTATTAGCATAAAAAAACGTCTCATTTCTCATGAGACGTTTTTTTATGCTTTTTTTCTGTTGGGACGTGATATTACAAGCCCTTTTTTCATACATATGGGATGAGAGGGGGGTCTTGGAGATGAAGAAGTTAGAACAAATGAAAAATTGGCTAACAAAGCAAATAGACCTACCAGTGGATGTGCTAATGGATCTGCCTCGGATTACTCTTGTTGGGCAAGTGCATATTTATATAGAAAATCATCGAGGGTTATTAGTGTTTTCTGATAAAGAAGTACGATTATTACTAAAACATGGTCAATTATTAATTAAAGGGCAATCGTTTGTCATTAAAACCATTCTTCCGGAGGAGCTGTTACTTGAAGGGGTTATTGAGCAAGTGACATTTTTAGAAAATGAGAAGAAAGAAAAATGAAGTGAAACTTCCTTAAGTGAAGTTTTTCTTCTTATTTTATTTCGTACGAGCTATTTTGATGGTCAAAGCGAAAGAAAGTAGATGCGAATATCTACTTTTGAGAAAGGTAGTGGAGGCGAGCGATGAAGAATCAATGGTTTACAAAGTGGCTTGGATATGTAAAAGTACGAATCGAAGGTAGAGGGATCGAACGCTTTATTAATGAGTGTGTACGCAGAAATTTATTTGTTTGGGATGTAAAGAAGATTGCTGATGAAACATTGGTCTTTTGTATGTTACTGCGGGATGTGAAGAAGTTAAGACCGATTTATCGTAAAAATGAATGTAAGTTATATTTTATAGGACGTTACGGTGCTCCTTTTTGGAATAAGCGCATGCTTAAAAATAGTGGCTTTTTAATTGGCCTCCTTATCTTTTTTTTCGGAATGATCGCGCTGTCAAATATGGTATGGAAAATTGAGATTACAGGGGCGAAACCGGAAACAGAATATATACTTATGAAAGAATTGGACAAAATGGGTATAAAGAAAGGGAGATTACAATTTCAAATGCCTAATGTTGAAGATATTCAGCGGCATTTGACAGACAAAATTAATGCAATTACATGGGCTGGTCTAGATATACAGGGGACGACATACCATTTTAAAATTGTTGAAAAAAATGAACCGAAGAAGGAAAAAGAACAGAAACCGCAAAATTTAGTAGCGAAAAAAGAAGCGGTTATTACAAAAACATTTGTGGAAGTTGGAAAGCCAGTTGTAATGAAAAATGATTATGTACAAAAGGGGCAACTGCTTGTATCTGGAATGTTTGGAAATGAGGAGAACCCAACGGTTGTTTCCGCTAAAGGAATTGTGTATGGGGAAACGTGGTACGAGTCCGAAGTGACAGTTCCTTTGAAAACAACATTCCAAGTGTATACGGGGAATTCATATAATGAGCATTTTCTCCGTTTTGGAAGTGGGAAAATAAAAATATGGGGTTTTCAGCATGATAAGTATAAGCGCTCGCGTTCAGAAAGTGTAAAACATGATGTGAAATTATTTGGTTTTACACTACCTGTTTCTTATGAAAAAGAAATTGTGCGTGAAGAGGAAGAGGCGAACCGTGAATATACAGAAAAGCAAGCGCTTAAGGTTGCGAAAGAAATGGCAGAAAAAGAACTAAAGAAAAAATTGGATGAACATGCTATGATTGTAAGTGATAAGATTTTGCATAAAGAGGTTGGGGCAGATCATCTAAGAGTAGCATTACATTATACAGTGATTGAAAATATTGCAGAGCCACAACCAATATCTGAATCCGATATTCAAGGAGACTGAGTAATGGCAGAACAATTAGTAGAAATGAACCAACAAGTAGAAAACCACAATGAAGCAATAGCTCTATTTGGAGTGAATGATGCAAATTTAAAAGTAATTGAACGAGAGCTTGCTGTATCTATTGTAACTAGAGGTGAATCTGTTCGTGTATCTGGAGCAGATGAAGCGGTGGCGCTTGTTGAAAAAATCTTACAGCAATTACTTGCTGTTATTCGTAAAGGTGTATCAATTACTGAGCGAGATGTTGCATATGCAATTCAGCTTGGTCGCCAAGGGAAAATTGCTCATTTTGAAGAGTTGTATGAAGAAGAAATTTTTAAAACAGCAAAAGGTAAATCGATTCGTGTAAAAACAATGGGACAAAGGCAGTATATTCATGCGCTGAAAAAGAATGATATTGTGTTTGGAATAGGGCCTGCGGGTACAGGGAAAACGTATTTAGCTGTAGTAATGGCTGTAAGGGCATTAAAGCAAGGATATGTAAAAAAAATTATTTTAACAAGGCCAGCTGTAGAAGCGGGAGAAAGTTTAGGGTTTTTACCAGGTGATTTAAAAGAAAAAGTGGATCCTTATCTGCGTCCCCTTTATGATGCGCTTCATGATATTCTTGGACAAGAATATACGCAGCGTATGATGGAGAGAGGAACGATTGAAATTGCACCTCTTGCTTATATGAGAGGACGTACGCTTGACGATTCTTTTGTCATTTTAGATGAAGCTCAAAATACAACAGGTGCTCAAATAAAAATGTTTTTAACACGTTTAGGTTTTAGTTCGAAAATGGTTGTTACAGGCGATCCTTCTCAGGTTGATTTGCCGAAAGGTGTTAAATCAGGGCTTTCGATTGCTGTGAATGTTTTATCGGGTGTATCAGGGCTTTCGTTTGTTAAATTGGAACAATCGGACGTTGTAAGACATCCACTCGTACAGCGAATTATTGAGGCATATGATAAAATGGAATGATCCTATTTGTCAGGATCATTTCTTTTTATATGATAGAGATAGGTGAGTGGGTTGGCGAACAATTCATTTTTTTATATCATTAAAGAGTAGACAAATAAACTACCCATGAATAGGCTGTGAATTTGGAAACGAAAGAAATGAAGTGGGAGATAGCGCCCGAAAAAGCACAACTTGTGTGAATTAGCTTTCTTTTGGATAGGGGGAAATACCAACTGAAAGTAGTTTCACTTTATGCCTGGAGAGGAGAAGGTATTGAAATCATGTCAAGGTCTCAAGAATTTTCTAAGTGGTTTCGTAATATACAGCATTCGAAAAAACTAAGCTGGATTTCTTATATTTTATTAGGAGCAGTGCTATTTTTTGCGCTTATGAACAATGTGAAACCAGAGCAACTAGATGTTGAAGAGTTCTCTATTTCTAAACAAACCATTCATTCTCCTATTAAAATTGAAGATAAAGTAATAACAGATAAAAAGAAGAAGGACGCTGCTCAAAAAGTTCAGGATCAATATACATATCGAAGCGAGTATAAGCAAAATAAAGTCGATATAGTAAATTCTGTTTTTGATGTGATAAACGAAGTGAATGCTGAGATAAAGGCTGCTAGTCCTGATGAACAGAAAAAGATTTCTGCTACGGATCGATTAGAAAAATTGAAGAAGAAGTTGCCTACAGATTTAACAAAAAGCTTGTCGGATGAAGTTTTATTAAATTTTGTTAATGCAGAACAGACGCAACTAAATATGGCAAGGGATGCAGCGATAACGGCAATTAATAGTATAATGTCTTCGCCTATTAAAATGGATGAAGAAAATGCTGCAAGAGAACGATTTGTTAGTGAAATAAGTACCGTGAATATAAGTAGCGATTTAAAAGAAGCGCTTAATGCACTTGGGAAATATGCAATTACGGCAAATTATTTCTATGATCCAGTTGTTACAAAAGATAGAAAAAAATTAGCGGAAGACGAAGTTGCGCCAGTTTATATTCTTCAAGGACAAATTCTTGTGAAGGAAGGCGACACGATTACACCAGAAATATACAATCAGTTGAAATTAGTTGGACTCTTGGAGCAAGGGAATACATTTCAACCATTTGTAGGGTTAGCGATTGTGATTGGTGTACTGTTGTTTTTTATGCATAAACAATTTGAATCGTTTTTAAAATTAAAAAGAGAAGAAAAACCGTATATTTTAGCGTATACAACCATTTTAGCTATTACAGTTGTTTTGATGAAAATTATTAGCTTGTTTCAAAAGCTGGAATATGCAGGTATCGCGTATGTTGTTCCGGTTGCAATGGGGACAATATTAGTGAAATTAATGATTGGTGATCGATTTGTTTTTCTAACAAGTATGATTTTTTCGGTATGCGGGAGTATCCTATTTAATGAAGGTGTAACGAGTACATTGAACTATAGTGTGGGCATTTATGTTTTACTAAGCTCGTTATCGGTTAGTATCTTTTTGAAAGAGAAAAATAGACGCACCTTGATTTTGCAAGCGGGTATCCTTGTTTCCGTTTTAAACGTAGTTGTATTAGCGGCTCTATTACTCTTGCGTAATGGGAATTTCTCAGTGCTTGAAATTGGCTCGCAATTATTAATGGCGGCAGCTTCGGGGATTATCTCATCTATTTTAGCTATGGGGATTTTACCGTATTTAGAAAGTGGTCTTGGCATTGTGTCAAGTATGAAACTTGTGGAGCTTTCAAGTCCGAATCATCCGCTGCTTCGTAAAATTTTATTGGAAGCGCCAGGTACGTACCATCATAGTGTCATGGTTGCTAATCTTTCTGAAGCTGCTTGTGAGGCTGTTGGAGCGAATGGTGTATTGGCGCGCGTTGGTGCGTATTATCATGATATTGGAAAAACTGTACAGCCGCACTTCTTTATTGAAAATCAAATGGGGATTGAGAATCCACATGATAAATTAGATCCTGAAACGAGTAGAGATATTATTATTGCTCACGTAACGAATGGTGTGAAGATGTTAGAAGAGCATCATATTCCGCAAGAAATTATTGATATTGCTGGGCAACATCATGGAACAACATTACTGAAATATTTTTACTATAAAGCAATAAAAGAAGATAAAGAGAAATATACAGAAGAAATGTTCCGCTATCCAGGATCAAAAGCGACATCTAAAGAATCGGCGATTGTTGGAATTGCGGACAGTGTAGAAGCAGCAGTGCGATCAATGAACCATCCAACGCCAGAGCAAATTAATAATTTAGTGCAAAGTATTATTAAAGATCGTTTACAAGATGGCCAGTTCAGTGAATGCGAGTTGACATTTAAAGAACTACAAATTGTTGGGAAAACATTATGTGAAACATTGAATGGTATTTTCCATTCTCGCATTAAATATCCGGAACCGCCGGAAGAAAAGGGGAAAGAATGAGTTTATTAATTGATTTTTTTGATGAAACAGAAGAAGTAAAAGAAGAGTATGTGAATATGATTCGTGAGTTATTAGAGAAGGCTGCACAAATGGAGCGTGTGGAAGAAGGAACGGAGCTGTCTGTTACTTTCGTTGATAATGAACGTATCCAAGAAATCAATCGTGATTATCGTGACAAGGATCAGCCGACAGATGTTATTTCTTTTGCGCTTGAAGATATGGGAGAAGGGGAGATGGAAATCGTAGGTGCGGAGATGCCGCGTATGCTAGGGGATCTTATTATTTCCATTCCAAGAACGAAGGAACAAGCGGAAGAATACGGACACTCCTTTGATCGTGAGCTAGGATTTTTAGCATTGCATGGATTCTTACATTTGCTTGGTTATGATCACATGACAGATGAAGATGAAAAAGAGATGTTTGGAAAACAAAAGGAAATTTTAGAGTCATTTGGATTAGGGCGATGAAAAAAGGAAAACTTATAAAGAGTTTTGGATATGCTATAGCTGGTGTATACTTTTGTCTTCGTCATGAACGAAATATGAAAATTCATCTTTTGGCCGCAGTCATTGTTATATGCTGCGGTTTTTATTTCCATGTTACGACAACAGAATGGTTTGTATTACTCATTACAATTGGGATTGTGATGAGTTTAGAAATGATGAATACGGCAATTGAAAAAACAGTAGATTTAGTAACGACAGACTTTAAGCCGTTTGCGAAAATTGCAAAGGATGTTGCGGCTGGCGCGGTTTTATTATTTGCTATTATAGCTGTTATAATTGGTGCTATTATCTTTTTACCTTATATGGTATAGTTGCATTCCGAAGCTTTTATTACGCTTTGGAGGCGCCGAGAGGGCCTTTTAATAAAAGAATTACTTTATCTATTCACAATTGTGAACAGAAAGGATGCGAGAGCATGAACAGTAAAGAGTTAATTCAAGAAGCAATCGAAGCGCGTAAACAGGCGTATGTACCATATTCTAAGTTTCAAGTTGGCGCAGCTTTATTAACAGAGGATGGAAAAGTGTACCGTGGATGTAATGTAGAAAATGCATCATATGGACTATGTAATTGTGCAGAAAGAACAGCTTTATTTAAAGCGATTTCTGAGGGAGATAAACAGTTCGTAGCCATTGCAGTTGTAGCGGATACGAAACGTCCAGTACCTCCTTGTGGAGCGTGCCGTCAAGTTATGATAGAATTATGTAAACAGGATACGAAAGTATACTTATCAAATTTACATGGTGACATTGAGGAAACAACAGTTGGAGAATTGTTACCAGGAGCATTTTTAGCGGAGGATTTACATGAATAGAAAAGGTTATAAATCAGGTTTTGTCTCTATTATTGGAAGACCGAATGTCGGAAAATCTACATTTTTAAATCGTATTATCGGTCAAAAAATTGCCATTATGAGTGACAAACCACAAACAACTCGTAATAAGATTCAAGGTGTATATACAGAAAATGATTCACAAGTAATTTTCATTGATACACCAGGGATACATAAGCCGAAGCATAAGTTAGGCGACTTTATGGTGAAGATGGCGCAAACGACATTGAAAGAAGTTGACATTGTATTATTTATGGTCAATGCAGCTGAAGGATTTGGTCGTGGTGAGGAATTCATCATTGAAAAATTACAAGAAACGAAGCAACCGGTATTTTTAGTTATCAATAAAATTGACCAAGTTCATCCAGAACAATTGCTAGAATTGATTGATCAATACCGTAAACTACATGAGTTCGCAGAGATTGTACCGATTTCTGCCTTGGACGGTAATAATGTGGAAGCTTTAATCGGAGCGATTAAGAAATATTTACCGGAAGGGCCACAATACTACCCGGATAACCAAGTGACGGATCATCCAGAGCGATTTATTATTGCTGAGCTTATTCGTGAAAAGGTACTTCATTTAACACGTGAAGAAGTTCCGCATTCGGTGGCGGTTGTAATCGATGCGATTCAAAAGCGTGAGGGCGGAGCAGTCTATGTGAACGCGACAATTATTGTCGAACGTCCATCACAAAAAGGGATTGTTATTGGGAAGCAAGGGAAGATGTTGAAAGAGGTTGGGAAGCGAGCTCGTTTTGACATTGAAGCGCTTCTTGGTTCTAAAGTATTTTTAGAAGTATGGGTAAAGGTACAAAAAGATTGGCGTAATAAAATGTCGCAGCTTCGTGATTTAGGCTTCCGTGAAGATGAGTATTAATAGAAATTAGGAAAAATTTTTCTCACATGAAAATGGACAAAATGGGTCATTTTAATAACAACAAAAGAAATTGGTTTATATGCTACGCTTACTGAGAAAGGTGGATTCTTATGCTAGATTTTACCTGGAAGTTTTTCTCCAAAACAGGAAGCATTGAGACGTATTTGCTTTTGAAAGAAATGGAAAAAGACGTAAACGATGAGATGGATCAACATGAAGAGGAGCTAGCACATCTAGACTCTCCAATTTCTTGACCCGTTTTGTTCAAACCTTGGATGGTGACGAACATGTTTCAAAAAGTTGAGGGCATTGTCATCCGGACGACAGATTACGGAGAAACGAATAAAATTGTTACGATATTCTCTCGTGAGCTTGGAAAGATAAGTGCAATGGCAAGAGGGGCGAAAAAACCAAAAAGTAGGTTAGCATCTATTTCGCAGCTGATGACGCATGGTCACTTTCTAATTCAAATGGGATCTGGACTTGGAACTTTGCAACAAGGTGAAATGATTTCATCTATGAAAGAAATTCGTGAAGATATATTTTTAACTGCTTATGCATCATTTATCGTTGAATTGACTGATAAAGCAACTGAAGATAAGAAACATAATCCGTATTTATTTGAAATGTTATATCAAACATTGCATTATATGTGTGAGGGTGTCGACCCTGAAGTGTTATCACTTATTTATCAAACAAAAATGCTTCCGGTACTAGGGATGCACCCATATTTTGATACATGTGCTATTTGTCACCAAGAAACAGACTTTGTCGCCTTTTCTGTTCGAGAAGGCGGTTTTCTGTGCTCGCGTCATGCGGAACAAGACCCGTATCGCATTCCGGTGGGAGAGGCTGTTCATAAATTATTACGTCTCTTCTATCATTTTGATTTAAACCGGCTCGGTAATGTATCTGTGAAGGATGGAACAAAACGACAAATACGTACAGTATTAAATACATATTATGATGAATATTGTGGAATCTATTTGAAATCAAGACGTTTTCTTGAACAACTTGATAAGTTTCAAATATAACGAGGACCATATACAGGTCCTTTTTACATACTTTCTTTTTTGAACAGCATATTTAGTATATAATATTTAAGAGATAGTATAACTTTTTTCGTTTTGTATTGAAGGTGGTGATTATCATAGAACTGAATAAACGGCAAGAACATATCATTCAGATTGTAAAAGATCACGGTCCTATTACAGGGGAGTCAATCGCTGCACAATTAAATTTAACACGTGCAACACTAAGACCAGACTTAGCGATTTTAACGATGGCGGGTTATTTGGAAGCTCGTCCGCGTGTCGGTTATTTTTATACCGGGAAAACTGGTGGGCAGTTATTATCAGAGGCTGTTAAGAAAATTAAAGTGCAAGATTATCAATCTAGACCAGTCGTAATTGATAAAAATGTTTCCGTATATGATGCGATTTGTACCATGTTTTTAGAGGATGTTGGTACTTTATTTGTTGTAGATCAAACTACATTTTTAGTTGGGGTTGTTTCTCGTAAGGATTTATTACGTGCGAGTTTAGGCAAGCAGGACTTAACGTCTCTTCCGGTTAATATTATCATGACAAGAATGCCAAACATTGCGATGTGTCGTAGAGAAGATTCTCTATATGATATTGCAATGGAATTAATAGAAAGACAGATTGATGCTGTACCGGTTGTAAAAGAAACAAAACAAGGACTAGAAGTAATCGGGCGAATTACAAAAACGAATATTACGCATGCGTTTGTGAATTTAGTAAACAATGAATGAGTGTAATTTGTTTAAAGTGAGGTAATGTAATGGATAATAAAATCGTATATGTCGTATCTGACTCTGTTGGAGAGACGGCTGATTTAGTTGTTCGAGCTGCAATGGGTCAATTTCCATTCGCTCCTGATATTAGACGTGTACCGTATGTAGAAGATACAGGGACATTAAAAGAAGTTATTTCAATTGCAAAGAGTAATCGAGCGCTTATTTGTTTTACATTAGTAAAACCTGAAATGCGTCAATATTTGTTAACAGAAGCGGCAAAAGAGGGTGTAGAGGCTTATGACATTATAGGTCCTCTTATCGATCAAATTGAAGAGATTACAGGACAAATACCAAGATACGAGCCAGGTGTTGTTCGAAGACTAGATGAAGAATACTTCAAAAAGATTGAAGCGATTGAGTTTGCTGTTAAATATGATGACGGTAGAGATGCGCGTGGAATTTTGAAAGCTGATATTGTTTTAATCGGGATCTCACGTACATCGAAAACACCACTTTCGCAATATTTAGCGCATAATAAACGATTAAAAGTTGCGAACGTACCACTTGTACCAGAAGTGGATCCGCCTGAAGAACTATATCAAGTTGCAAAAGAAAAATGCTTCGGTTTGAAAATTACACCGGATAAGTTAAATCACATTCGAAAAGAACGGTTGAAATCACTTGGGCTAAGTGATGGAGCAACATATGCGAACATCAATCGTATTAAAGAAGAGATTGATCACTTTGAGAAAGTAGTGAGCAAAATAAACTGCCAGGTCATTGATGTATCCAATAAGGCAATTGAAGAAACAGCGAATATTATTGTGAATGCAGTGCAAAGCCAAAAAATGTTTTAGCACATTTACCAAAGGTGAATGTGCTTTTTTCGCTCGTGGTAAAGTAAATGCTTTTTTAATCCCGTACTTAGAATGATGCGCTTCGCTGGTTTTGTAGTCACATGAAGGGGTAAATTTGATTATCTATGGATAACATAAGAAATTTTTAGAGGATATGTAGCGAAGTTAAAGAAAATATATTATAATAAAAAATTGTGATAAAAACCTATGTTTTACGTTTAGACTTTAATTTTTCAGAATAAACTAGGGATAGGATTTACGGAAAAAGATATACATTTACGTAAAATCGACAAAAATCTATACAAGAAAACGCACATTATGGAAGGATTCACAGAAGGGATGTAGAATACAGAAATATGCAAAACATCAGTAAGATTCTAGTTGATGCAGATGCATGTCCTGTGAAGGATGAAGTTGTGCAAGTTGGAACAAAATTTCATGTCGAAATTTTATTTGTCGCATCCTACGCCCATCGTTCGAGAAAACAGCAAGGAAATTGGGTTTATGTAGATTCTGAGCAAGATGAGGTTGATTTTTATATTTATAAACATGCGAAAGCTACAGATCTCGTGATCACACAGGATATGGGACTTGCTGGTCTTCTTGTCAAAAAAGGAGTATATGTATTATCTCCGAGAGGTACGTTTGTGACAGATGAGCAAATGGATACAATTTTATATAGTCGATATGTATCTTCAAAGTTACGCAGACAAGGGACCTATACGAAAGGTCCAAAATCATTTTCAAAGCATGATCGACAGTGCTTTCTAATAAATTTAGAAAAAATATTGTCGAATTATAAAGGAATCTTTTAATTTGTATCGAATACAAAATACGACACGGAGATGGAGTTATGGGGAATAGAATTCCCGAAGAAGTTGTTGAACAGATTCGGACATCATCTGATATTGTAGAAGTAATTGGTGAGTATGTTCAGCTCAGAAAGCAAGGGCGCAATTATTTTGGGCTTTGTCCATTTCATGGTGAGAATTCTCCCTCATTTTCTGTTTCATCAGACAAGCAAATTTTTCATTGCTTTGGATGTGGAGAAGGTGGAAATGTTTTTTCATTTCTCATGAAGATGGAAGGACTTTCTTTCACAGAGGCTGTACAAAAGCTTGGGGAAAGAAATAACATTGCAGTTGCAGATTATACATCAGGGCAAGAACAGCAAGAAAATATATCTGATGACAGTGTCATTATGTTGCAGGCTCACGAACTTCTGACAAAGTATTACCATCATTTGTTAGTAAATACAGAAGAGGGAAATGAAGCTCTTTCTTATTTATTAAATCGAGGTATTACAAAAGAAATGATTGAGAAGTTTGAAATTGGTTACGCGTCACCAGCTTGGGATGCAGCGGCGAAAATATTACAAAAAAGAGGGTTTTCGCTATCGACCATGGAGCAAGCAGGTCTACTTGTAAGAAGTGAAAAGGATGGTAGTCATTATGACCGCTTCCGCGGAAGAGTTATGTTTCCGATTCATACATTACAAGGAAAGGTAACAGCATTTAGTGGAAGGGCATTAGGGGATGATACCCCAAAATATTTAAATAGCCCGGAAACACCTATTTTTCATAAAAGTAAGTTGCTGTATAACTTCCATCAAGCAAGGCCGTTTATCAGAAAACGTGGGCAGGTCGTCCTTTTTGAAGGCTATGCTGATGTTTTAGCTGCTGTAAAAAGCGGCATTGAAGAAGCTGTCGCAACAATGGGAACGGCTTTAACAGAAGAGCAAGCGAAGCTTCTGCGTCGTAATGTTGAAACTGTTGTTCTTTGCTATGATGGTGATAAAGCTGGACGAGAAGCGACGATGAAAGCGGGGCAATTGTTAGCGCAAGTTGGTTGCCAAGTTAAGGTTACTTCATTGCCAGATAAGCTCGATCCTGATGAATATGTGCAACAATATGGAACAACGGCTTTTGAAAATCTTGTGAAAACGAGTATAAGTTTTATCGGATTCAAAATAAATTATTTGCGTTTAGGGAAAAATTTGCAAGATGAGTCTGGTAAAGAAGAATATGTGAAAAGTGTTTTAAAAGAGTTAGCATTATTGCAAGATGCGATGCAAGCGGAGTCATATTTAAAATCATTATCACAAGAATTTGCATACTCAATGGAAACACTTTTAGGTCAATTGCACCAATATCGCAAAGAACAAAAGATACAGCAAAAACAAACGAAGCAAATTTCTAAGCCATCTCAAATTGTTCAGTCTAAACCGAAATTATCAGGTTTTGAAAGGGCAGAGAGAGAGCTCATTTACCATATGTTGCAAAGCCCAGAAGTTGCAGTGCGTATTGAACCTCATATAGAAGATTTTTATACGGAAGAACATAAAGGGATTTTATATGAACTATACGCATATTATGAAAAGGGAAATGAACCTTCAGTCGGAAATTTCTTAAGTTGGCTCTCTGATGAGAGGTTGAAAAATATTATCACCAATATTTCAACGGATGAGTTTATTAATCCAGAATACACAGATGAAGTACTGCAAGGCAATCTAGAGGCGTTAAGACGCCATAAGGAAAAGCTGAAAAAGATGGAGACCATTTTTACAGTAAAACAAATGGAAAAAGCTGATCCGCTAGAAGCTGCTAAGTTTTATGCAGCATATTTACAAAATCAGAAAGCAAGAAGATAGCTTTTTGTATAAAATTTTATTATAATGAATGTTTGTATCTCGCGTAAGGAGGGGAACAAATGGCTGATAAACCAGCTCGTTCTAAACAAATTGAAACTGAAATGACCCTTGAGCAAGTGAAAGAACAACTCACTGAGCTCGGAAAAAAACGTGGCGTTCTTACATATGAAGAGATTGCAGAACGCATGAGTGGATTTGAAATTGAATCCGACCAAATGGATGAATATTATGAATATTTAGGTGAACAAGGGATTGACTTAGTTGGTGACAATGATGAAGGTCCAAATAATCATCAAATCACAAAGACTGAAGAAGAATTTGATTTAAATGATTTAAGTGTACCACCAGGTGTAAAAATCAATGACCCTGTTCGCATGTATTTAAAAGAAATCGGTCGTGTCGACTTACTATCTGCTGAAGAAGAAATTCGACTTGCTACACGAATTGAAGAAGGCGATGAGGAAGCGAAACGCCGTCTTGCGGAAGCGAATTTACGTCTTGTTGTAAGTATTGCGAAACGATACGTAGGTCGCGGCATGCTTTTCTTAGACTTAATTCAAGAAGGGAATATGGGTCTAATTAAAGCTGTTGAAAAGTTCGATTATCGTAAAGGCTTTAAATTCAGTACGTATGCAACTTGGTGGATTCGTCAAGCAATCACACGTGCTATTGCGGACCAAGCAAGAACAATTCGTATTCCAGTTCATATGGTTGAAACAATTAATAAATTAATCCGTGTACAGCGTCAATTGTTACAAGATTTAGGTCGCGAACCATCTCCAGAAGAGATTGGTGAAGAAATGGATCTTGCTCCAGAAAAAGTACGCGAAATCCTGAAAATTGCCCAGGAGCCAGTTTCTCTTGAAACACCAATTGGTGAAGAGGATGACTCGCATTTAGGTGATTTCATTGAAGACCAAGAAGCAACGTCACCTGCGGACCATGCAGCGTATGAATTGCTAAAAGAACAATTAGAAGATGTGTTAGATACGCTAACAGATCGTGAAGAAAATGTTCTGCGTCTTCGTTTTGGTTTAGATGATGGACGAACTCGTACGCTTGAAGAAGTTGGGAAAGTATTCGGCGTAACGAGAGAGCGTATTCGTCAAATTGAAGCAAAAGCGCTTCGTAAATTAAGACATCCAAGCCGTAGCAAACGTCTAAAAGATTTCTTAGAATAGGATTCTTTAAAAGTTTACTTCACATTTGTGAAGTGAACTTTTTTATTTTGTTAATTTTTGTTAAAATTTAGCTGTCAGTAACAATTACAATTCTTGTAATTTATTTTACAGAATTGTCTTTTGATTTGCAAATGGTCATTTTTAGAT